>DATIDQ010000125.1:0-20085 GCA_035456205.1 Pseudomonadales bacterium | reverse complement strand
GCCACCCTATCAATAATTTCTTTTGCATACTGGCGCATCATCGGCTCGAGTGCATCCACCGCTTTTGCAGTAAAAGCATTACGCACTACGCGGCGATATTTGATGTGGTCCGGCGGATCCATATTGATAATCAACTGCCGCATGATCTCCATCGCTTCCGGATCATCGCCACCGGGTTGCGGGTGAGCAAGGTTCTCGCTGGACGAAAACAGTTCCGGGTTCTTGGAAACGAAGTCGAGATCATCGCGCTTGGTCACCGCCCAGTAGGAAGTATTGCGGATCGTGTCGTCCTGCCAGGACACCGGGCACTTTTCGCGCATGGTTTTGAAATCTTCGAACGGCACACCTTTTGCCATGCGGGCGGGGTTCATCAGGTCGAACTGGAAAGGACATTTCTCGGTCATGGCATGACTCCTTCTGTAATGATGACTGCCTAAAGCAGTACGAGTGTCTGTTGCAAAATCTTGCGAATATTATCCATACCAATTTTCAGCGTGGCTTCAATCGCTTCCATGGTAATCAATTCATCTGTGCAGCCAGCAGCCCAGTTGGCCACTACACACAAGCTCGCATAATCGAGACCAATTTCACGAGCGAGTGGCGCTTCCGGCATCGCAGTCATGCCCACCAGATCACAACCATCGCGTCGCATGCGCACAATTTCTGCTGCTGTCTCCAGACGTGGCCCTTGCGTACAACCATAAACACCGCGCGCTAGTACTGAAATAGCCGCAGCATCTCCAGCACGCACCAGCAATTCACGCGTGCGTTCAGCGTAAGGAAAAGTAAAATCGATATGTTCCAACGGCGAACTTTCATCATCACTGTAAGTGTGAATGCGCCCCCAGGTGTAATCAATAATCTGGTCTGGCACGCAAATGACTGCCGGCCCCATATCGTGATGGATACCACCCACAGCATTCACGGCAATAATCTGTTCCACTCCCAGTTTTTTTAACGCAAAAATGTTGGCGCGATAATTCACGCGATGCGGCGGCCATTCATGGTGCTCGCCATGGCGCGCCAGAAAATATACCGGCTTGCCATGAAAGCTGCCTTTGCTAATCGGTGCAGATGGCGAACCGTATGGCGTATTCACCACCAGCTTTTCTTCGATGTGCAGGCCATCGAGTTGATCGAGGCCTGTGCCGCCAATAATTGCAATCGTCACGTTATTTTCCTTTTATTACTTTATTGGCCTTTCATTACTTTATTGGCCTTTCACCGCATAGATGCCCGGTGCATTGCGCAAGTAACCTTTGTAATCCATGCCGTAGCCGAATACATAGCGATCCGGCACATCCAGACCGACAAAATCGGCTTTTAATCCCGGCGGCTGACGACGGTCATGATGTTTCTCTACCAGCACAGCGCTGTAAATTTTTTTAGCACCTTGTTGCCGGCACCAGTTAATCACTTCGTGCAAGGTGATGCCTTCATCGAGGATATCGTCGACGATCAACACTGTTCGACCTTCCAGTTCATGGCGCGGTTTGACGATCCATTCTATTTCCGCGCTGCCAGAAGTCTGGTTGCGATAACGCGTGGCATGGATGTAGTCCAGTTGCAGATGAAAATCCAGCCGCGGCATCAATTTCCCACCAATCACCATGCCACCACTCATCAGGCACAACACCAATGGATTGGTATTTTTCAGCTCAGCCGTAATTTTTGCAGCCATCACATCAATGGCTGCACGAACCTGTTCCCGATTGAACAGACAATCAGCTTCACGCCAGACCAGATCGACTTCTTCCAATGAAACGCTCATGGCGCCAGACTCTCTTGCTTCATGCTCTCTTGCAGCAGACGATAGCATTCAATCCATTTACCCGTCTTGCGCAAACTGTCCAGATCAAGCCAGAAAAACGGACGTTTCAATCGTTGCAGATTGCTGGCAGGCTGCAACACCGAGCGTTTCAATGCTTCAACAACAGCGAGTTGCGCCGGCCGCTGGTTGCACACCAGCAATGCCGTACAACCGGCAGCCAGTGCAACATGCGCACGTTCTGCCATATCAGCAATAACACCCGCACCTTCCATGGTCAGGTCATCGCTAAAAATTACACCGTCAAACTGCAATTGTTGCTTGAGTATTTCTTGCAACCAGAATAATGAAAACCCGGCAGGATTTTTATCTACCGCGCTGTACACCACATGTGCAGGCATCACAGCATCCAGCTTTCCCTGTTCACATAAATTGCGATACGGCACGACATCTTCAGCAAGAATGGCATCCAGCGCACGAACATCTATCGGTGTTTCAAAATGACTGTCTCCAGTCACCGCACCATGTCCCGGAAAATGTTTTCCTGTCGCACACATGTTTGCATCGTGCATGCCATCGATAAACGCTTCGCTCAATACACTCATCACCAGCGGATCGATCGAGAACGATCGATTGGCAATAACGGCGCAACGCTCATCATCCAGATCCAGCACCGGGGCAAAACTGAGATCAACACCACAAGCACGCAATTCTGCTGCCATCAACCAGCCGCAAGCACGCGCTAACTGCAAACCGCGTTCTGCATGCTGGCGATACACCGCACCGATATCCGCCATAGGCGGAATCACAGTAAAGCCTTCACGAAAACGCTGCACGCGACCGCCTTCCTGATCTACACAAATCAATAATTCAGGACGCACAGCGCGAATCTGCGCCACCAGTTCGCGCAGTTGCGCAACAGACTGGTAATTGCGGGAGAATAAAATAATGCCGCCAACCCACGGTTCTCGCAGCAGCGTTTCATCATCGGCAGTTAAAGATAAACCGGCGACATCAACAATCACCGGCCCCAACATCATGTCTGCGCGATATGCCATAACTGTTACCCGTTAGCGAAAGTCAGCCGCATCCGGCTCGGGATGGATGACATCACCTTCAATATATTCTTTTGACGGTGGCGGTTTGATGAAGTGTTCGCGACTGATACCAAACATTTTTGCCAATGGCGCTGCAACCAGTACCGAGGAATAAATACCGAAGCAGATACCGATAGTTAATGCCAGTGCAAAGTAATGCAGGGTTTCACCACCAAATACCAGCATGGACAACACCATCATCTGGGTACAACCGTGAGTGATAATAGTGCGTGAAATAGTGCTGGTGATCGCATGATCCAGTACTTGCGTGGTTTCCAGATCACGGCGACCACGAAATGTTTCACGCACACGGTCAAAGACGACAACCGATTCATTCACGGAATAGCCTAATACAGCTAATACAGCAGCCAATACAGACAGGGAAAATTCCCACTGAAAAAACGCGAAGAAACCAAGGATAATGACCACATCGTGCAAGTTGGCCAGAATGGCTGCAATGGAAAAACGCCATTCAAAACGCATTGATAAATAAATGATGATGCCAATAATTACCAGCACCAACGCTGTCAGACCCTTTTCCACCAGTTCACTGCCGACTTGCGGCCCGACAAACTCCACACGTTGCAAAGTAGCACCCGGTGCATGGGCTGCCAATAAATCCATCACCAATTCACCCTGATGCCTGGAATCTCCTTCCGCCAGCAGTGGCACACGAATCATGACATCCTGCGGCGAACCAAAATTCTGCACTAACGATTCACCAAAATTGCCCTTGTTCAGCGCCTCGCGAATCTTGTCGAGATTCGCTGCTTCCTGATAACGCACTTCTACCAAAGTGCCACCAGTGAATTCAACCGACAAATGCAAGCCGCGGGTAATCAGGAAAAAAACAGCAAACAGGAATACCACCAGCGATAACGCATTAAAAATGCGCGAGTGCCGCATGAATGGAATGTCTTTCTTGATACGGAACAGTTCCATGACAATTCTCCTCAGACGCGCGTAGCTGGTGTAGTGGGCAACACAGCAGTCTTGCTGGCAGGTTTCCAGATTTGTCCTATCGACAAACTGGTCAGTTGTTTGCGGCGTCCATAGATCAGGTTGACCAACGCGCGCGAAATCACTACGGATGAAATAATGGAAGTGATAATGCCGAGACAATGCACCACGGCAAATCCACGCACAGGACCGGAGCCAAACAACAACAACATAAAGCCGGCAATAAACGTGGTGACGTTCGAGTCCACAATGGTGCCAAACGCACGCTCATAGCCCGCCATAATGGCAGCGCCAGGACTCGCTCCATTGCGCAATTCTTCGCGAATACGTTCGTTGATCAATACGTTGGCATCAATCGCCATACCCAGTGTCAAAGCAATCGCAGCAATACCAGGCAACGTTAATGTCGCCTGCAGCAACGCCAGCAATGCAATCAGTAATACAAGGTTGGATGCCAGCGCCAGCACTGACACAACACCAAACAAGTGGTAATAAATAATCATGAATAGCGCGATGGCAGCGAAGCCCCACAGCGTGGAATGAAAACCGCGACTGATATTGTCTGCACCTAATGAAGGGCCGATTGTGCGTTCCTCAATAAAATAAACTGGCGCAGCCAATGCGCCTGCTCGCAACAACAATGCTAATTCTGAAGCCTCTGCGGCACTATCCAGACCTGTGATGCGGAACTGCACACCCAACGCACTTTGTATCGTGGCAACGTTAATCAGGGTCTTCTCGGTTTTAGGCACACGCACTATTTCTTCCGTACCATCCGGTTTGCGCTGCTTTTGCATTTCAGCTTTGGTTTCGATGAACAACACACCCATTGGTCTGCCGATATTGTTTCGTGTTGCGCGATTCATCTTATCGCCGCCAGCGCCATCCAGCGTAATATTCACCTGCGGCGAACCGGATTGCGTATCCATGCTCGATGTTGCACCGGTAACCTGATCCCCCGTCACAATCACAGCTTCTTCCAACTCATGCACTCTTCCCGGTTGATTGCGGAAACTGAAACGTTCGCGCTGCGATGGTGATGTGTTTGCATCAGCCACCAGACGGAATTCCAGATTGGCCGTTTTGCCGATAATACGTTTTGCCTGTACCGCATCCTGCACACCTGGCAATTCCACCACAATACGATTCCTGCCCTGTTTCTGCACCAGCGGCTCAGCGACACCCAATTCATTCACACGATTGCGTAATGCCACCACGTTCTGGCTGACTGCGTAATTTTCCAGATCACGCACGGCTTGCTCGCTGAGGGACAACGTGACCAGAAATTGTCCATCGCTCTCGGTTTCCACACGCATCATGTCTCCGGATTGTTCACGGATCACACTGGCTGCCGCTTCACGACTGGCCGCATCCGGAAAACGTACCACCACAGTTTTGCCTTCCACCCGGACTTTCCACTGGCGGTTTTGTAGATTCGCAGCTATCAAAGAACGGCGTAAATCTGCAGCCACACCCTCTATTTTTTTGGTGAGCATAGCGCTGGCATCCACTTCCAGCAGAAAGTGCACACCACCCGCCAGATCAAGACCGAGCTTCATCGGCTTGGCACCCATCGCCATCAGCCAGCCAGGTGTCGTGGGCGCCAGATTCAATGCCACGACAAAATTGAGCCCCATCGCTTTTTCAATAGCATCTTTTGCAGCCAGTTGCTGGTCACGTTGATTCAGGCGGATCAATACGGCACCGGCGTTAAATTCAGCAGCCTTGACGCCAATACCTGCTCCTTTCAATACACCCACTGCCTGATCGAGTACAGCCTGGCTCATGGCTGTAGCGCCGGATTCACCTGAAATCTGCACTGCCGGATCCGGATGATATAAATTGGGAGCTGCGTAAATCAGCCCCAACGCCAGAATGACGACCACAAGAAGGTTTTTCCACAATGGATAGCGGTTGTGCATGCCCAGATTTCCCCCAGCAAGCCAGCTGATGCTGGCCAGTCAAAAAAGTGGCCGCGATTGTAGCAGTTGTTGCGGGTAGACGTGTATTCACTCACTATTCGCCACTATGCAAAATGACTCCAATATCAACGTAAAGCCTGCAACATCAGACTTCTGGACTTCTCGCACAGCGCTGTGGGCCAGCATGGCCATGCTGCCCGCTATCGTATACATGGCGGTCATCTGGAGAACTACTGCAAATACACCTCAGGGAGACGGCTACATCGCGTCAATTTTCGCAGTGCTTTATTATCTGGACGCGGACTCTTTATTCGAAAAAATCAGCCACACACTCTGGACCTATTTTCAGCATCGCGCTGTATTAACAAAAATAGCCGTCTTGTCTGAATATGCCATTCTGGGTCACCTTGATATGCATATCCTGTGCTTTTTCGGCAACTTGATGCTGTGTGTGCTGGTGTACCTGATAGCACGCAATATCCTCCAACATGCATTGCCCACTTACAGCATGCTGATAGCCAGCTTGATGATCCTGTCTATCTATTCCTGGTCAGTCGCCACGTGGCCACTATGCACCTATTTCTACTACGGCACGACGATGTTTGCTTTTGCCTGTTTCTACCTGCTGGATTTACCACGCCCACATATTTTTCTTGCGGCCGTCTGTAGCTGGCTCGCTGCATTTACCATGGCAAATGGATTATTGAGTATTGTTATTGGTTCGTTGATCGTCATCTATCACCAACATTACAACAAGCGCTACTCTTCCCTGCAATTACAGTTCTGGTCTGCCAGTGTTATCGGTTGTCTTGCTGTGCACTTTGCCACCATGAATGTTTTTTCTACGGATCTTTACGGCGCAAAATCCATAGAGGAGTCATTCATTAATTTATCGGGAAGAGCCATTGATTTTCTTGAGTCAATGGGGGCCGCACCATTTTTTCCTGATGAAAATCGCTACGGAAAAATCGTTCTGGGTTGCACCATTCTAGCTACCATGGCAGCTATCACCGTTTCTATAGCCACCTCCAGAAAACAGCCTGTATCACCCGCCATTTTTGGCCTGATGTTGTTCAGCACCGGCACGCTTTTTCTCACATCACTATTTCGCTATTCCGCTGGCGGTAACGATGGCTACCAGTTTTTTACCGCCACCAACATGGCTGCTATTTTTGTGATCGCCACCGGCCAGATCGACCACAAGCGACATCGCTTTCTGCCGCCGCTCATGCTGATAACGGCACTACTATTTAACCTGAATGCGTTGATATCCAATCATGGAAAAATGCTGCAGCATCGCAATTCAATGACAAAAGCACTGGAGAGTTCACTTCTCATCGACAAACCGGACAATACTTCCTGGGTGGATGTCATCACATATGAAGGTATGGCACGCAATATATACACTCCTTTGCAATCGCATCAGGCACTGAAAATTCCCACTGCCGTCAACACTCTGGAGCAGTGTCCTGTCAGCAATACACAAGCTGCTGGCAACATCACATCAACAACCAGTGCTGAAGCTTTTGCAATGAAAGTCTCCCTGACATTGCCCACTCAGTCTATTCATGACAACGTGGCATTAGTGCTTTGCGGCCAGAAAAATTACCGCCTCACGCTAAGCAGTATCAATCTTGATACTGACAACAAAAACGGCATGACAATGGATGTCTTGCTTGATAAACGTGAATACGAGCATGCTACTTACCGGGCCTATCTGCAAAACGGCCCTGCCGTTATGGCACTACCCGAATTGCTGACTATTCCAGCTGCCGAGCTGCACGATCGACGGACATTCGATTGCCAGATAATGAAAAATACCTTCACTTTTAAAAAAGGGTTTTATCCGATCATTGAGTACTACTGCCAGAACATTTAAGTACTACTGCCAGAACATTTGAGTGCGTCAGATGATGGCAGGCACCGGCAATCCCTGTGCTGCATAGTGTTGCGCTACATAGATGTCCAACTGACCCGCAGCAATAGCGGCACGCAAACCGGCCATTAATCTTTGATAGAAACGCAGATTATGGATAGTGTTCAATTGTGCACCAAGAATTTCACCACACTTGTCGAGATGATAAAGATAGGCGCGTGAAAAATTCTGGCAGGTATAACAATCACAGGTGTCATCCAGCGGGCGCTCATCATGGCGATACTGTGCGTTGCGTAATTTAAGTTTACCGAAAGGCACGAACAGATACGCGTTGCGCGCATTGCGTGTTGGCATCACACAATCAAACATGTCCACGCCACGACGCACAGCCTCCACCAGATCATTCGGCGTGCCCACACCCATCACATAACGCGGTTTGTCTGCCGGCATTTGTTGCACCACCTGGTCCAGCACATGCAGCATTTCCTCTTTCGGTTCGCCCACAGACAAACCACCGAGCGCATAACCGTCAAAACCGATTTCCTGCAAACCGTCGAGTGAATGACGACGCAAATTCTCATACATGCCACCCTGCACAATACCAAACAGTGCGGCAGTGTTATCACCGTGCGCTTCACGCGAGCGTTTCGCCCAACGCAGCGACAACTCCATGGAAATTCTGGCCTGCTCTTCAGTAGCAGGGTACGGTGTGCACTCGTCAAAAATCATGGCGATATCCGAGCCAAGTTTGTGTTGCACCGCAATCGCTTCTTCCGGCCCCAGAAATACCGGACTGCCATCTACCGGCGAACGGAATGACACGCCGGCTTCATTAATCTTGCGCAATTTTCCAAGACTCCACACCTGAAAACCGCCGGAATCGGTGAGTATCGGTTTCGGCCAGTTCATAAAACCGTGCAGACTACCAAAGCGTTCAATCACTTCTGTACCTGGGCGCAACATAAGATGAAAAGTATTACCCAATAAAATTTCTGCACCGATATCCAGAATATCTCGCGGCGGCATGGCTTTCACGGTGCCATAAGTACCCACTGGCATGAACGCAGGTGTTTGTACATCGCCGCGTGGAAAATGCATCACACCTCTGCGCGCAGCTCCATCAGTAGCCAGCACTTCAAACTTCATATGACATTCACGGGTCATGCAGGAATTTCCTCTGATGCATTGGGGTTACGCGTGATCCACATCGCATCGCCATAGCTGAAAAAACGGTATTTTTGCGCGACAGCTTCAACGTAAGCGCGCATGGTATTGGCATATCCAGCAAATGCCGACACCAACATCAACAATGTTGATTCCGGCAAATGAAAATTGGTGACCAGCGCATCCACAATACGAAACTGGTAACCCGGATAAATAAAAATATTGGTGTCGCCGGAAAAGGGTTTCAACTCACCACTTTGCGCTGCCGTTTCAAGACAGCGCACACTGGTGGTGCCAACCGCAATCACACGGCCACCACGTTGTCTGGTTTGCGCAACAGCGTCACAAACCGCTTGCGTGACTTCTATCCATTCGCTGTGCATGTGGTGATCACGGATATCATCAGCACGCACCGGTTTGAATGTACCCGCGCCAACATGCAACGTGACAAATGCTTTTTCAACGCCACGCTCTTTTAATGTTGCCAGCATGGCTTCATCAAAATGTAACCCTGCCGTCGGTGCTGCCACGGCGCCGGGCGTTTGTGCATAAACCGTCTGGTAGCGTTCATGATCGGCAATGTTATCTGCCCGCTGGATGTACGGCGGCAACGGCATATGGCCGTGCAATGCCAACCATTCATACACGGTGCGCGATGCATCAAAGCGCAAATGAAACAGATCATCCACACGACCCAGCATGTCAATTTTTAGCCGGTTTTCACTTTCACCAAACAATATTTCTGTGCCAATTTTTGGCGCTTTGCTGGCACGTACATGCGCCAATACTTCGTGCGAGTCCAACACACGCTCCACTAACACCTCCACCTGTCCGCCACTGGGTTTATGACCAAGCAAACGCGCTGGCAGGACACGGGTATTGTTGAACACCATCAAATCACCGGGCTGTACCAGCTCCAGTAAGTCGCGGAATCCACGATGCACCAGCTCACCGGTTTCACCCGCCAGACACAACAAACGACTGCCTGTGCGCTCAGCGCAGGGCTGGGCGGCAATCAGGTTCTCGGGCAAGTCATAATGGAACAGCTGGCGACGCATGGAGGCAATACGATCTGGGTAGTGTCCGGGGGCGGCATTGTTCCACATTCATTACAAAAATGGTTCATTGCCGGAAGATTGCCCCGTCCTCCCCCCTGCTATAGAATGCGCGCCTCAAGCCGAAATGGCGGAATCGGTAGACGCGCACGACTCAAACTCGTGTTCCTAACGGAGTGAGAGTTCGAGTCTCTCTTTCGGCACCATCTACTAGCAACACACAGTGATACCGACACTGACCTGAAAGCCCGCACTGCTCTTATTGCACGCGGGCTTTTTTGTGTCTGCCAGAAAGCTGTAGACTCCCACCATGATAAAAAACCTGCATATCACCATCATTCTGTTTTTCCTTTTGCTCACAGGCTGCACCAGCCAACGTGACGAATCCGTTAATCCCGAAAAAGCCAACGAAGTGACATTCACTGCGATGCAGCAAGTGGGCAAACCGTATCGCTACGGTGGCAGTTCTCCAAAAACCGGTTTTGATTGCAGCGGACTGGTGGATTATGTGTACCGCGAAAGTGTCGGCATCAAATTGCCGCGCACCGTAAAAGCACTAAAAGAAATAGCTGTACCTACAGTTGATAAGGACGATCTGGAAACGGGCGATCTGGTGATCTTTGCAACAGGCAGGAGCAATAAACCGGATCATGCCGGCATCTACGTGGGAAAAGGGCGCTTTGTGCACGCGCCGAGTACAGGCGGTAAAGTGCGGCTTGATCAAATCGAGGATGAATACTGGGAACGCAGTTTCCTGATCGGTAAACGCCCGCTGGCCAACCGCTAGGGATTACCCTGCCGGGCCAGAGGCATCCTGCTCAAACAGATTGTGGCGTGGGTAGCGCTGGGCATATTCGCTGACCCATTCGTAAGCCGCCTCATCAGGGGATAATTCACGCCCCTCCAGCATACTCACCCGGCGGCGGTAGCTCTCGATGTGGCACATCTGCTCCGCCATACGTGACTCAAATGCTTCCTGCTCGGTAGCAAAACGGATACCTACTTCATAGTACCCACCCGCTTCCACACACCAGGCAACCACGCCCTTTCCGTAATAAGACGGTGGCTGGATATCCGGAATTTCGATATCGACAGCAGTGCCTGGCGTTAGATGACGCGGAGATGAACAGCACAAGCCACCAAAGCTGTAATTGCGCAATCTCAAGCGAGGCTGTCCGCTAGTAGCAGGATAAAGCTCTATCGGGATGTCCACCGGGTGCCTTAAATAACGGCGCATTGTGTTGTCCTCGTCCTGTGGTCACAACTTGCATAGAAAATAGACTATGAACCACGGTTTGACTAGCCATATCGGGCAGGCCAAACACCGTTCTATCCAAACCATGCCTGCATTTTCTGGCGTGTTTTTTCCTTCACTTCATCCGAAATATACAACGAGACCATGCCGATAGCTGCAGCCAGTGCACCGAGATCGTCGGTATATCCAGCCAATGGCACCAGATCCGGAATGGCATCTGCAGGCAAGATAAAATACGCCAGCGCGCCGTAGATAACCGTTTTAGCCCATGCAGGAGTTTCTGGTCTTTGTGCAGCATAAAATAACCACAGCGCCTTCTCGATCACTTCACTACCCGCTACTTTGGCGTAGCGCTTCACTTTATCCCAGAAACGGGATTCGCTATAACCATCAGGTTCATGATCGTAGTCAGCCATTTGTATACCTGTGCGCAGCGAATGCTTACGTCTAAGATAGCCCATCAGCCATCAGGAGACACCCATGAAACTACCTCCACCGCTCCCTGCTCCCGCTCTCACTGCTGGCAAAATTGCTGTAGGTATAAGCTGGTTGCTCGCTATCGCAGCCGTTGTTTTGCCAATGCCAGAACCACGGCTCACCACAGTGGGAATTGCCGTTATTACTTTTCTTACCGTGAGCCACTTGCTTGAACTGGTCATCTTCCGCGATTTTCTGAAAGCCGCTAACGCCACACCGGCTGATTACACCCAGTCATTTATTTTTGGCATGTTTCATACTGGCGGTTTAAAGATTGCCTAACGTGCGGGCTCTGAATCCGGCTGGGCGATTTTTTTCACGGCATCCAGCACACCACCAATATTATTCCCTGGTGGTTCCTCGATGTTCTTGATGGCAATTGTCTTCTCTTGCACGCCGGTGCACGGTTGCTCGGTGTAAGCGACGCGGCCTTTAGCATCCACGCATTTGTGAATCACTTTTTGATTAACAACAGCGGCCGGCGCCACTGACGCATCCGCGTTGTTGCCAGTCTCTACTGTAGCGGACACCGGGGTATTTACCGTGAAATCTGATCCGGCCATCATCGACTGCAGTTCATTCCACTGCTGCATTTGTTCAGGCGCAATCTGCTGCATGCGTTGATTAAACTGCGTCTTGTATTGTTCCATAAATGAATCACCACCTACCAGCAAGGCAATGAGAATCAGCACAAAACCAACTGTTTGCGTAAAAACAGACGCTCTGGATTCATGCCAGTGTTTAAAAACAAACACAATTTGTAGCGGGGCAAAAATCAGGCAGAAAAGTCCCCACCAGATACCTACGCGGAAAGTGGCTATCAACAACATCAAACCGCCGACAATAATCAGCAGCAAACCCAGAAAAAGTAACAGTATTGTCATAGTGTCGAATCTTCAAAATACAGATGCCAAGTATTCTTGGTTTTCTTGGCCACGTACATAGCAATATCTGCTTGTTTGCAGAGTTCGTTAAGTGTGCAACCTGCACCGTAGAATGCCACACCGAGACTGGCGCTGACCGATACCGTCTTCCCGTCAATATTCACCGGTTCCGCCACGGCTTTCAGTATTTTCTGCAACACGGGATCAAGCAGCTCTGCATCTTCCGATACATCCAGCAAGATCACTGCAAACTCGTCGCCACCAATCCGCGCCACGGTGTCCACAGCGCGTACTACAGCTTGCAGACGCTCACCAACAGCCTGCAACACCATATCGCCTGCGTGGTGCCCCAGCTTGTCATTCACTGGCTTGAAGCCGTCGAGATCAAAAATAACCAGCGCCAATGCCTGATCGTTTCGTTCCGCTGTGTGTATAGCCAATTCCAGGCGATGGTAAAAATCCGGCCGGTTTGGCAAGCCAGTGAGCGCATCGTGTGTAGCATCCCAATGGAATCTGTTGCGCTCTTCCTGTAATGCATACTGTAAACGTCGTGTGAGCATTTCGTAGAAAATCAGGCTGAACACCACCAGTGCCGTACCCACCAACGGCACAAACAGCGCAATACTCTGCCACACAAATTGGTTGGGAATCAGCTGCACTGGCGTGTACATGCCGTAGATTTCCATCAAGGAAACCGGAATAAACAGGCACAGCATCATCAACGCACACAAGATACCGGCACGTACGCCCATCAATAAAAAACTGAACATGACTGGCAACACGATAAGACTGGTTACGGGCGAAATGGTAAACCCGCCTGTCATCATCATGCCGGCATAACAAGACATTAAAATATTGGCCACGATTAACAGACGCGTCACATGATAATTTTTCATGTAGAACAGATAAAAAGCCGCAGCAACATATAGCGCTGCACAGGGATAAACAACCGCGCGGGCATATTGCAGTTCAACAGTAATGGTTCGCGACAGAAAAAATTCAATAAACAGCAGCGACACCAGACACAACGCCATATTCACCATCAGCACCATCACTGTAATGGCTACGCGTACACGTTCGTTGACGTTGCCGCCTGCACACGCCGGCATCCAGCGTTCCAGCAGAGCTGGCATAGCAAGATTCTCGTCCCTCATCCGATAGTCATCCTGTCGCCGTTTCCTACACGCACCCCCCGACGGTACTCCTTACCCGGCAAAAATATCAACCTATAAACAGGGAAATTCTCGTGAAAAACCGCACCATTCCGCGTGATTAACGCTTTTTACGCAATAAAAAAGGGAGCCGTAGCTCCCTTTTTACCCTCCACAGTGCATATGACAATCATCATGGCAGATGATACAAACGGCGCAGTTCTTGCTCACTGTTTTTGATCAGGCTGCCAACCAAGGCAATTAATCCTGAACCCACTATATAAAGCCCCGCATCGTTGCTCATCACGTCTGTGAGTTGGTGGCCTCACCACCAACAGTGCTGAATGCACATCTCTGAATCTACGCCTATCCGGAAATAATGGAAGTACCGTTCGTCTTATTCATAAAAAACAGCACAGAAAAAATAGATAGAGGTAATTCTAATAAAGCAGAAAAATTCAATCGGTTACAGCGTAAATCTGTTGTTAGATTGAGATTGGAAAGGTAACTGGCTTCTTTTTTGATAGACTCAGCCAACAAACAGACAAGGAACTATCCGCATGCACAGCCCCCTGGCTGCAATAACAATGTTTATCAGCTACTACGCCGCCTACTTGCTGTGGCTGGCGTTTATTCACCAGAACCGCGGCAACAAGCTCAGCAAGGAAACCAGCAAAAACAGTGGCATTACCTTCTCCACGAATCAGGGCGACTTTTTTATCGACCAGGTCAAACAAAGTTTCAAATACAAGCCCAAAGGCGAAGCTACCTGGAAAGCCATTTCCTTTGACGCCATCAACGGCATCAGCTCTGTCTATGGACAGGATGACGCCAGCTGGTACGAATTTTTTCTCAGCGATTGGGAGTTATGGGATCTCAGTGGCCAGTATCGCGACGTCACCAATATCAACACCGTGGAACTGCACGTGGCAGGTGGCAGCCGCATCCCGCTCGTCGAAATTCGCCAGTACGAACAGCGCGAACTCTGGCTCGGCCAGTGGAGTTATGAACTGCATATCAGCTTGCTGAAAACACTCGGGCTATACCACCCACTGGATGACGTTACTGAAATGTGGACAGCCGCAATGACAGAAAAATGTGGGCGCAGTGGGCTCAGGTTGGCAAGGGTGTAAACAAACAGCGGCCAGTTCCGCATCACCACCGCCCACTCATCTCAACCACTCCTCAGGCAATTCCACTTCAAACAAGCCCGCTGGCACAACCGGATCATCGGCATCGGTCACAGCAAACAGTTTGATTCTTTTTCCAAACGTGAGTGCAATACCCTCAATCTTGAATGGCTCGGCCAAATATTTGCAATGCAAGAGCTCTCCCTGTGCATTGATGATGCCGAACGCGGCACCGGCACAAGCACCATCATTAAAACTGTCATCGGTATTTTCAGCCACTGCGCTAAACAGAATTTTGCCGTTGGGCAAGGCAATGCCGTCAGTAAAACCGAGTGGAATATCGTTGATACATGGCAAGGTGTAACACACGACTTTTGTTGCAACACCATTGCACTGTAATGCTTCTTGTAGTGGAAGATAAACCAGTGCGCTCTGCGAATTTTTTTTGTTGCCGCGTTGCATAAGCACTAGTTGTTCGCCGAGAATCAGAGCCCCTTCGATATTGGTATCTTCAAACGGCAAGGTGGCATAGAGCACAGTGAGATCGAGTGCCTGAACTGCCTGACTGGGTGCGCCGTCTGCATGAAATGGCACCAGCACACCCTGTCGTCGATTCAACTTTGAGCCAGAACCCAGCGCCAATAGCGCGCCATGTGGCAAATCTGACTGCGCCGGCAAACGCACCAATGCTTCAAAATCCGGCTTCTGTTTCTTGCGTGCTTTTTTATCAATCGGCAGTTCGCCTTCCAGCAAACGGATACGCTTTTCATATTTTGCATCCAGCAAAGAATAAGCATGCAAGTGCAAGGCATCGTCTGCAATGACATAAAATGCATCACCATCTATCACGAGGCCGCTGGCCGCACTCACAGAAAGATTGCGATATTTCTGTAGTAACACCGTCATACTCAAATGGCCTTGGGTTGATAAGCACAAAACCCCGGACGCGGGCCAATACCGGGATGGTTGCGGCAAGTGTCCGGGCGTTTGTCATAAATGGTGCAGCGACGTGTGGTGCGTTCCAGATACAGACAATCACCACTGGAATGCTGTGCGAGTGTAAAAATACCATCGCGTTGATTCAGGTGTTGCACCACACCAGCTTTCATCAAACGTTTAGCTATATTTTTTAACGGCTCGCCCGCTTCGAATTCATCCACCAACCCCATACGCAGCAAGTCGGGCATGTGCACTTCCACCGGCAACCGGCAGCAACCGGCCATACAGGTATCGCACATACCTTTTTTGTAGCGATGCCAGGTCTCTATGCGGGTAATATCCGCGCCATATGCCATTTGCGGTTCCTCTGGTGTTGCAGCCATGATACAAAGCTCGCCAGCTTTCACCTACCTACTTTCATCCACCCATTTTGACCTACCCTTTTTAACCTACCTTTTTTAACCTACTACGCGGCCTACCCAATGAACAAAACATTCAACGCCCAACAATTTATCGAACAAGTGTGGCAACAGCAGCCTTTGCTGATAAAAGCCGCTCTGCCCGAAGTGGCAGGCATTATTGACGGCGACGATCTGGCCGGCATTGCCTGTGAAGCAGAAGGTGAAGCGCGTCTGATTGTCTCCAACGCAGAACAAACCGATTGGCAATGCGAGCAAGGGCCATTCACTGCAAAACGTTTTACCAAGCTGCCTGCTTCACACTGGACGTTGCTGGTGCAATCGGTGGATCAATGGATTCCTGAAATCCAGGCGCTGCTCGCACATTTTGATTTCCTGCCACGCTGGCGGCTGGATGACATCATGATCAGTTACGCGACAAACGGCGGCGGCGTAGGTCCGCATTTTGATTATTACGATGTATTTTTGCTGCAGGCATCCGGCAAACGGCGCTGGCAAGTAGGGCAACGTTGTGATGAAAATTCACCTCTGCGTGATAACGAAAAAATTAAACTATTACAGGAGTTTCATGCTGAACAGGATTACACCTTAAGCACGGGCGACATGCTGTATTTACCGGCGGGTGTTGCACATTGGGGCACCGCAGTCGGTGATGATTGCATCACTATTTCCATCGGTTTCCGCGCAGCATCGCATAAGGAAATTGTGCAGGCCGCATTGGAGAATATCGCCGAGACACTGCCGAACAACCAGCGTTATCGCGACACACAAACCTCTATCGACAACGATGCATTTCATATCAACAACAGCGCTGTCGACAACCTGATGGCCATCTGGAAAACCTTGTCGGAAGACGATGTTCGTACGGCACTGGTACAGGCACTGGGCGAGCTGGCCACCGAGCCGCGCAACGCAGATCGCGAAGAGCCAGAAAAAACACTGGACGAGAAACAGCTGGTGAAAAAACTGGCAGCAAAAAATGGGCTTGCCGTTGAACACCACCCTGCCAGCCGCTTTGCCTGGCACCGGCTGGACGACGAGAACGCCGACCTGTATGTGGATGGCGGCATGCTTTGCACCACACCGGCGCTGGCACAGGCCATCTGCCACGGACGCATCACCAAGGAAGCGTGCAATAGCGACTATGACAGGGAATTACTGCTGGCATTACTGAATCAGGGCAGCCTGATTCCTCTATAATCCTGCCTCGACCTTCAGCCATCCAGATCGGGACCGATTCCACCATGCAAGAGCAGTATCACCACAGCGCCATTGAAGCCGACGCCCAGCAATTCTGGCGCGAGCAGGAGAGCTTCAAGGTCACGGAAGACAGCAGCAAAGAGAAGTTCTATTGCCTGTCCATGTTCCCCTACCCCAGCGGCAAGCTGCACATGGGGCACGTGCGCAACTACACCATTGGCGATGTGATCAGCCGCTTCCAGCGCATGCAGGGTAAAAATGTGCTGCAACCGATGGGCTGGGATGCATTCGGCCTGCCCGCCGAAAATGCCGCAATCAAGAACAACACCGCGCCGGCAAAATGGACGTACGAAAATATCGAGTACATGAAAGGCCAGCTGCAATCACTGGGCTTCGGCTACGACTGGTCGCGTGAAATCGCCACCTGCCGCCCGGATTACTACAAATGGGAACAATGGTTTTTCACACGCTTGTATGAAAAAGGGCTGGTCTACAAAAAAATGTCGACCGTGAATTGGGATCCGGTCGATTGCACAGTACTCGCCAACGAACAGGTGATCGACGGTCGCGGCTGGCGCTCCGGTGCCTTGGTAGAACGCAAGGAAATTCCGCAGTGGTTTATAAAAATTACTGCGTATGCAGAACAACTGTTGGCGGATCTCGACAAATTGCCGAACTGGCCTGAACAAGTCAAAACCATGCAGCGCAACTGGATTGGAAAATCGCGCGGCGTCACGATGCGTTTTGATTTATCTGCCGAGATTGCTGGCCACGACAGTTTTGAAATCTACACCACACGCCCCGACACCTTGATGGGCGTGACGTATGTGAGCCTCGCGGCAGAACACCCGATTGCGCAAGCCGCAGCACAAAACAATCCTGCACTGAAAAACTTTCTCGCTGAATGTAAAACGCAATCGGTAGCTGAAGCCGATATGGCCACGATGGAGAAAAAAGGTTTCGACACCGGCTTGAAAGCTTTACATCCAATTTCTGGCCGCGAAGTGCCGGTGTGGGTGGCAAATTATGTCTTGATGGATTACGGCTCCGGTGCAGTTATGGCCGTGCCTGCACATGACCAGCGCGATTATGAATTCGCAAAAAAATATTCACTGGCGATCGAGCAAGTGATCACTGCTGCGAACGGTGAACACACCGATATCAGTATTGCTGCATTTACCGAGAAAGGCACACTGATCAATTCTGACGAGTTTGACGGTCTGGATTTCGATGCCGCCTTCGACAATATTTCTACCAAACTGGAAAATCTCGGCAAGGGTCGTATCACACTGAATTACCGTTTGCGCGACTGGGGCGTTTCGCGCCAACGTTACTGGGGCGCACCGATCCCGATGTTCAACCTGCCGGAAGGCGGTGAGATTCCGGTACCGTTTGATCGCTTGCCAGTGCTGTTGCCAGAAGATGTGGTGATGGACGGCGTGAATTCGCCGATCAAGTCTGATGCTGCATGGCGCAAAACCGAACTGAACGGCAAAGCCATCGAACACGAAACCGATACTTTCGATACCTTCATGGAATCATCGTGGTATTACGCGCGTTACACCTGCCCGAATTTTGCAGACGGCATGCTCGATCCAAATGCTGCCAATTACTGGTTACCTGTCGATCAATACATCGGCGGCATCGAACACGCGATTTTGCATTTGTTGTATGCGCGCTTTTTTCACAAACTGATGCGCGATGAAGGCCTGGTAAATTGCGACGAACCGTTCCAGCGCTTGCTGTGCCAAGGCATGGTGCTGAAAGACGGCAGCAAGATGTCGAAATCCAAAGGCAACACGGTTGACCCGCAAGAACTGATTGAACAATACGGTGCAGACACCGTGCGCTTGTTCATCATGTTCGCTGCGCCACCAGAGCAATCACTGGAATGGTCGGACGCCGGCGTGGAAGGTGCCCACCGTTTTCTGCGACGTTTGTGGAAGGCTGTGCATACCCATCTGGAAGCTGGCACACCTGCTGTACTGGATGCCAACTTGCTCGACGATGCACAAAAAGCACTACGCCGCAAAACACATGAAACGATTGCAAAAGTCAGCAGCGATTACGGTGACCGACTGACATTCAACACAGCGATTGCCGCGGTGATGGAGTTGCTGAATGAAGTGAGCAAATTGGCAGATCGCAGTAATAGCCAATCATTGGCCGTGGAACGCGAAGCACTGGAAGCTGCAACACTGGTACTCTCACCGATTGCACCACATGTCTGCCACCAGCTATGGCAGGAGCTTGGACATAAAGAAGCGGTGATTCATGCGACATGGCCTGTGGTTGATGAAGCAGCACTGGTAAAAAGCAGCATCGAAATTGCCGTGCAAGTAAATGGCAAATTGCGCGGCACAGTGACTGTCGTGCCGACAGCAACACAGGCCGATGTGGAAACCGCAGCGAAATCCAATGAAAACGTTACCAAATTTATTGATGGCAAAGAAATCCGCAAGGTGATTTTTGTTCCCGGCAAACTTCTCAACATTGTTGCACCCTGAATAATTGTTGCACCCTGAATCATTATTGCAACTTGATACTTTTATTTTTGAACACAGGACGAAATAAATGAAAAACCTGACTGGAAAATTACTGGCTTGCACACTGGTAGTGGCACTGCTTGGCGGTTGCGGCTTTCAGCTGCGCGGCAGCAAGAATATGGCTGCCAATATCTCGGCGCTGACGGTTACATCCAGCTCACATTACGGCAAACTGGCCCGGGCACTGGAAGCAGAGATGCGCGCACAGCACATTGCAGATTCCGGCACGCAAGCATGGAACC
>DATIDQ010000124.1:0-11962 GCA_035456205.1 Pseudomonadales bacterium | reverse complement strand
TGGGAAAACCAATCCGGCCACCTGGTGGATAGGCATCAGTACGCTCGTGGTGATTCTCCTGCTAAAACCTTACCAGCGTATTCCCGGTATTTTGCTCGCCGTAGTCGGCGCTACTGTGGCTACCAGTGTGTTCAATCTCGGTGATGCAGGCGTGAAAGTACTCGGCACACTGCCGCAAGGACTGCCGGCGTTTGCGTTGCCGTGGATCAACCTTGCTGATTTACAAACTGTTATCGTCGGTGGCATAGCGATAGCGTTGGTGTCTTTTGCGGATACCAGTGTCCTGTCGCGCACCTACGCCGCCAAAACTCGTCACTATGTTGATCCCAACCAGGAAATGATCGGCCTCGGCGTAGCAAATCTTGCTGCAGGATTTTTTCAGGGTTTTCCGATCAGCAGCAGTTCATCGCGCACACCTGTTGCAGAAGCAGCGGGATCAAAAACACAACTGACTGGTGTGGTGGGCGCCATTACGGTTGCACTGTTATTAGTGCTAGCGCCCGACTTACTGAAAAACTTGCCCACCAGTGCCTTGGCCGCGGTGGTCATTGCATCAGCGATAGGCTTGTTCGAGTTCAGCGACTTGCGCCGCATTTATCGCATCCAGCGCTGGGAATTCTGGTTATCAATGGCGTGCTTTGCTGGCGTAGCAGTATTCGGTGCTATTCCCGGCATTGTGTTGGCGGTTGTCATCGCGGTGATTGAATTTTTATGGGATGGCTGGCGCCCGCATTTTGCAATACTCGGGCGTGTTGAAGGCGTTCGTGGCTATCACGACATTGTGCGGCATCCCGACGCAAGACAAGTGCCGGGTTTATTATTATTCCGCTGGGATGCTCCACTGTTTTTTGCTAATGCCGAACTGTTCCAGACCAATATTCTGCAAGCAATCACCCAGTCACCCACCACAATAAAGCGTGTTGTTGTTGCAGCAGAACCGGTAACCAGCGTGGATATTACATCGGCTGATGCCATCACCGAATTATTCGAGACTCTACGCAACGATGGCATTGAATTACGTTTTGCAGAAATGAAAGGCCCTGTGAAAGACAAACTCAAGCAGTTTGAGCTACTGGAGTTTTTAGGCTCCGATATTTTTCACCCGACATTGGGCGCAGCGGTGGATAATTATCTCGCAGAACACAAGATTGACTGGAAGCCCTGAACACCTATAACGCAACTCCAGATAACACTTGTACCCTGCCTGCATCTTTGGTTGCGTTTGCATCAAACTTTACTGCACTAATGGCAATGTCACTCGTGCCATCTTTATTTACATCGCCTTGCATATTGAGTGCGCTGCCGAAGTGATCGCCGGTGTTGCTACCAGTTAAAGTCGCGATGCGTATTGTGTTCAAACCAGAAAATATTTCGACCATACCAGCATCTTTGCCGGCACCATCTGCTAATGGCGTGCCCACTGCCCAGTCATCATTCACTGCCGTAATAGCAGCACCGAAGCTGTCGCCTTTTGCAGAGCCATCCACAGTAGGCAGCGATGCAATACTGCCGTCGCTGCTGTTAAAGATAGAGACGCGACCTGCATCTTTCAGAGTTACATTATCAAATTGCGGTGAACCCACAAACAGATGGCCGTTGGCTACGGCGACTGCTGCACCAAAATGTTCACCAGTTTGAGTGCCATCGCTGGTATATAAAAGCTTTTTACTGATGCCGTTAAACACAGAGATTTGTCCGGCATCTTTTGCTGCGGCGTCGCTCATCGGAGCGCCAACAATCAAGTCCTCTTTGCTATCACCATTCGTATCGCCTGCTGCAACAGCAACACCAAAGTGATCACCCGCCGCATTGCCTTCAGCAAGAATATGCAACATGCGGCCATCGCTACCTGAATACAACAACACACGGCCTGCATCTTTCAGAGTCAGAAAACCGTTGGGAGTCAGCTTGGCAACATCAGCGAGAGGATCGCCTACTACAATATCCAGCACACCATCTTTGTTTTGATCTGGCACGACTGCGATGGCTGTACCGAGTTGCTGGTTTGCAGCGGTGCCATTTATTGTCCGGATCACAGCATTATTTTTGCCGGAAATAATCTGGATCTTGCCAGCTCTTTTCAGAATTTTTCCGTCGCTGGAAGCATTTGTCATCGGCGATCCAATCAGCAGATCCACCACTCCATCATTGTTCATGTCGGCCAGCGCTACGCTGCTGCCGAGTTGTTCACTTTTTGCAGCGCCGTCTTTTTGCAGCAACAACAGAGGATCATCCACAAACACATCGCAGGCATCGCCTTGTACATCACCGTCGGTATTGAGTTGATCAATATTTACAATGACTGGACAATTGTCAGAGTTATCGCCAATACCATCTCCATCCGAGTCAGCAAACTCTGATACATCTAATGGAAACGCATCGGAAACGTCCGGCACTCCATCATTGTCATCATCGCTGTCGCAGGCATTGCCTTGCGCATCTCCATCGGTATTGAGTTGATCTGTGTTTGAAACAGAAATACAGTTGTCAATGTTGTTATCAAGACCATCATTGTCAGTATCGCCGTTTGGTGTGGGATCGGCGTTGTTGCCTATTCCATCACCATCTGTATCAACCGATTCGGAGTTATCGAGCGGAAACGCATCGCCAACATCAACTACGCCGTCGTTATCATCGTCAACATCACACACATTGCCCTGCGTATCGCCATCTGTGTTTAATTGATCCGCATTTGAAATTGACGGACAATTATCTACAGTGTTACCAATGCCATCACTATCGCTATCAAGAACAGATCTGGTCGGATCTAGTGGATAAGCGTCATTAATATCCAACACACCATCATTGTCGTCATCAGTATCGGCATTATTGCCAATGCCATCATTGTCAATGTCTAAAAATTCACTTGCATCCAGAGGGAATTGGTCACAAGCATTACCTTGCGCATCGCCATCAGAATTTAACTGGTCTGCATTAGAAACAGTTGGGCAGTTGTCGGATTCAGAATTCATCGTGCCACCTTGGCACGTACCAAAGGTTTCCAGACACGTTCCAGTAATTTTGGTTGTGCCGGCACCACATACAAGCCCGGCTTGCGGCGTTGGGCGACCGATCAAATAGCCATATCCCACACCGTCAGAATCAGTATCCTCTTGACATTGCGAAGCAGAGGTAAATCCATTTGCCATCGTCCACTGCGGCAAAGCCATACCGATCAGCAGCAAACAAGCAGTCAGTAAACGACGAATAACAGCCACAGTATTTGTTTTCATTCCAACGCAACTCCAGACAACACCTGCACCCTGCCCACATCTTTGGCTGCGTTTGCATCAAACTTTGTAGCACTGATGGCAATATCATTTTCTCCATCTTTATTTACATCGCCTTGCATATTGAGCGCGCTACCAAAATTATCACCAGCTGTTGCACCATCCAATGTGTTATCTGGTGCTGTATTGAGTCCGGAGAAAAACTGTACGCTGCCAGCGTCTTTTTTACCGTCACTGTCTGCTAATGGAATACCCACTGCCCAGTTATCATTCGCCGCTGCAATAGCTGAACCAAACGCATCACCTTTTGCAGAGCCATCCACCGTGGGTAGCACTACACTGTTGTCATTATTGTTAAAGATAGAAACACGGCCTGCATCTTTTATGGTTTCAACATCAAACTGTGGTGATCCCACAAACAGATGACCGTTGGCGACTGCAAGCGCTGCACCAAAATGTTCACCTGTTTGAGTGCCATTGCGGGTGTACAACAACTTGTTGCTGATACCATTAAATAAAGTGACTTGCCCGGCATCTTTTACAGATGCATCATTCATCGGTGCGCCAACAATAAGATCCACTTTGTTATCGCTATTCACATCGCCTGCTGCAACAGCAACACCAAAATGATCGCCAGCAGCATCGCCTTCAGCGAGTATGCGCAACATACGGCCATCGCTGCCTGAATACAGCAACACACGACCTGCATCTTTCAGTTTTGAGAAACCGTTGGGAGTCAGCTTGGCAACATCAGCGAGAGGATCGCCTACTGCAATATCCGGCACGCCGTCGTTATTCTGATCCGGCACTACTGCGATGGCTGCACCGAGTTGTTGATTCGCAGCAGAGCCGGTAATCGCGCGTAGAGCAGCATTGTTTTTGCCAGAAATAATCTGGATCTTACCTGCTTTTTTATTCGCCATCGGCGATCCAACTAGCAAATCCACCACTCCATCATTGTTCATGTCAGCCATCGCTATGCTGCTGCCGAGTTGCTCATTTTTTGCAATGCCAGTTTTTTCCAATAACACATCCGGGTTATTTGGCAATGCATCGCAAGCATCACCTTGTGCATCGCCATCCGCATTTAATTGATCAACGTTTGATATAGAAACGCAGTTATCTATGCTGTCTTCAACACCATCGCCATCTTCATCAGCCGGCGGCGGTAAATTTGGACAACCATTGGCATCTATACCATAGCCCTGATCGCCCTGAAAAGGACAGGCATCGCTCGCATCTGCAATACCGTCATTATCGTTATCACTGTCACAAGCATCACCAATGCTATCGCTATCAGTATCAGTTTGCGTTGTGTTAGCTATAGTTGGGCAATTGTCTGTACTATTACCCACACCATCACTATCGTCATCATCATTGGTCTCTGCACCCGTCAATGTCAGGCTTGATGTATAAACATAACGATTGGACACGACCGATTCTGTAGCACTCACGGCCACGTTCCAGCATTGGTGACCGCTCGCTGTATCCGCACACAACTGACGCATGGATAAAGTGATATTGCTGATGGCAGCCGCAGCACTCACAGTGACGTAAGTGGAATAAAAAGAATTGTTATTACACGCAGGAAATGAACCAACAGGGTGCGCTGCTAACCCGGTACCTACCTGATGAATGCTGCGGCACTGGATATCTAAAGTGCCAACCGCATCACATTCCACGCCGTCGTGGCGCTGGTAATCATGGTTACCTGTAATACCACCGCTACAACTGCCACCCGGATATTTTCCAAAACTATCCCAAACGGATGCGCTTAACGCACCCGCAGAAACCAGCGATGGCAACATTGCGCCAGTAAACAGCAGACAAGTAAACAAACGACGGAAACCAGGGAGGGAAGCGCGAGCAGCAGACAGGCTCATAGACGTCATATCCTTATTTATTTTTTTATATGCCCTGACAATACGCCCGGCCTTATCAGGAATCAAGTAAACCGTTGTTACTGTAAATAATGTTGTGACTAAAAATGTTGTTGCTGTAAATCCTGCGCGGTGAGCATAAACACACCATCACCACCACGCTGGAATTCCAGCCAGACAAACGGCACTGTCGGAAACGCAAGCTCCAGTGCTTCAGCACTGTTACCCACTTCAACAATCAGGATGCCGTTATCGGTGAGATAATCTCTTGCTTGGCGCAACAAGCGGCGTGTGAAATCCAGTCCGTCAAAACCGGATGCTAATGCCAACTCTGGTTCATGGCGATATTCATCCGGCAGCGCAGCCATATCATCCGCATCGACATAAGGTGGATTGCACGCAATCAGATCGTAGCGCCTGCCCGCCAAACCAGAAAACAGATCTGATTCCACTAACTGCAAGCGATCCTGCAGCGCGTATTTTTCAACGTTGATGGCCGCCACTGCCAATGCATCGGCAGAGATATCCGCAGCATCCACCTGCGCTGCTGGAAACGCTTCTGCACAGGCAATGGCGATACAGGCGCTGCCACAACAGAGATCCAGAATATGCACTGGCTCGTGTCGCAACCATGGATAGAAACCATCATCAATCAGTTCGCCCAACGGTGAGCGCGGAATCAGTACGCGTTCATCCACATAAAAAGGCAGGCCACAAAACCAGGCTTGCCGCGTGATATAGGGTGTGGGGATACGCCCTGCTATGCGCCGTTCGCGTGCCGCCAGCAACGGAGCTAATTCCTCCGGAGCCAAGGTACGCCTTAACACAGCCGGGTCAGCATCAAACGGGATGCCCAGCAATGGCAATGTGAGATGTAACGCCTCATCCCAGCTGTTATCCGTACCGTGACCAAGGAAAACACCTGAGGCTTCAATCTGTTGCGAGGTGGCATCAAGCCAATCCTGTAATTTCATACCAACACCAATACCATCAATACGGCTATTCTATTAGTAAATTCCATCAAAGAAGCCATACTTTACCTGAACCCGCTCTTCCCTTACTGTGCCCTCCTCTTACAGCACGATGACAAGATCAGGAACCGACCATGCAAGACGCGTTTGCAAAAATTATTACCGACATTGGCGAAGACCTGAATCGTGATGGTCTGCGTGACACGCCTGAGCGCGCTGCCAAGGCATTCCAGTTCCTGACGCGCGGATACAGCCAGAATCTGGATGACGTGATCAACGGCGCACTGTTTGATTCTGATTGCAATGAAATGGTATTGGTAAAAGATATCGAACTGTATTCAATGTGCGAACATCATATGCTGCCGTTTATCGGTAAATGCCATGTGGCTTATATCCCGACAGGCAAAGTGCTCGGCCTGTCCAAAGTGGCACGTATTATCGATATGTATGCACGTCGTTTGCAGATTCAGGAAAATCTCACCAAACAGATCGCCACCACTATCCGTGATGTCACCAATGCAGCAGGTGTTGGCGTTATTGTTGAAGCGCGTCATATGTGCATGATGATGCGTGGCGTAGAAAAACAGAATTCCGTGATGAAAACATCCGCCATGTTGGGCGCGTTCCAGAACAATCCCGCTACCCGTTCCGAGTTTCTGGCACTGACAACCAACTAGCGCAATAAACTAGTCAATCATAAAACCAGTCAGTCAGGATCAGCGTATCACCCGCAAATCATTCATCTTCTCACCGTTATATTGCAACCAGTGCAACGGCTTCGGGCCTATCAATAAAGGTCTGAAAACATTTAGTGGGCAATCAATATCTGTAGCCGTATAACGTAACTGATCGAGGCCGACACCGTAGCCCGTGAACTGCGCCCCGGTATCCAGTACTAACACCTTGTAGTCACCGCCAAGTACTTTGTCATGTATATCCGCAATCAGTTTGGCAGCCAGTATCTTGTCGCTACCGTTAAACAGATCAACAGCAAACGCTTCATGCGCGCAAAACGATTTCCCGGCGAGATACGCCAGATAACCGTGTCTGGATACGCATACCTCCCCATCAACATGCGACAATTTTTCTACCAGTTTATCGCCGCAATCCCGATCAGCCGTGGTAGGCATTTGCCCTGCAGGATCAGGCACGCCCCAAAGAATATTCAGGCTGAATAAAACAACGACAATTGAAAGCAACACCTTGGGCAATACACCCGTAGAGTTTGCTGCACGCATGGCAAAAATAAAAAAACCGGATACTCCCATTATCAGCCACAGCGCATGGAACGGCATCAACACATTGACGTATCCGCCGGAATACCAGCGACTCAAGAGACTGACGAGGAAGAAACCGGCAAACAAACTGCCCCATGCCAGAAAATCCTGCTTCTGTGAAAAATGTCTTGACCAGAAATATATCGCCATAAACAACAACATTGGCATAGCAGAAAGCAGATCGCCAGAGAGAAAATTGAAAGGCAGACCAGAATTAAAATGGTGCTCGGTGGCCATTTGCATAGTGAAAAAATAAAATAATCCACCAGAGTGCCATTGCAAAAGTCCACCGAACAATAATCCTGTTGCTACCACCAGAGCGACATGCCTGACAGCAATGGCAACATTGGACCATGCAATAAGCACCACCAGAAAAAAAGGTGCCAACGTCAGACTGGTCTGCTTGGTAAAGATAGCCAACGCATAACTGATAGCTGCAAATAACAGATATTTCGCAGTGGATGTGTAGCGATAAGCGACCAACGACGTTACCGTGGCCACCAACAAAAACGTCCACAAGCTGTCTACTCTGGCCACGTCATACCATGAACCGGAAAACTTGAACATGGCACCCCAGCACAGGAACGATAGCACAGCAGCCAGTCTTGATTGCGTGATATACCACACTGATCGCGATATCAGCGCACATGTCATTATCGACGCCAGATAGGAGACCAGGCGTAAAGCCGGCAAACCGACACCGAATAATTTTGCAGACAGCGCCGACACATAAAAATAAAAAGGCATATACAGCGGCGCCACATATTCCGGTGTCGGTAAACTGTAAACAGGAAAACCGTCCAGAATCCGGACAACCACCTGCAAGCTGCCGCCTTCAATCCATTCCAGTTCGTACGGATAAAACAAACGACCGAAAATAATAAAATGACAAGCAATAAATGCTATGCCCGCTGCCAGAGCAGGAAATAAAAAAGCACCGCGCACCCACCATTGTTGGCTAGCTCTCATCTAACAACTCCCTGGTTTTCATTGTTGATAGCAGCAACAGTAAAAAAAGAACCGCACACCAACACAGGTTTGATCGTTGCATATCTGGCGACACCGTCTACTGCAGAGCCTGCATCCTCACAACACTGTATTGCGGCTTTATCTACACCGGATTGCAATAATGCGGCTTCTAATTGCGCCACTGAAGCGGCGCGCGGGTTATCCGCTAGCGGAAAAATAATCCATTGCTGCACCAGCGGAGACAAAGCTGCGACAATACCGGTTAGATCCTTATCTGCCATGGCTGAAAAAACAGCCACAGCGGGTGCAATATTGGATTGCTGCAAACGACCTGCAAGAAATTGTGCGCCGGCTTCATTGTGCGCCACATCCAGTATCCATTCGCGATTACGCCAATGCACACGCTCCATACGCCCGGCCAATGCCATCGACGGCAGCAACTTTGAAAAAACTTCTGCATTCCACAAATCCAGCCAAGCCATCACTTGCAAAGCACAAGCCACACTCGGCAACGGCAACTGTGGCAACTCTGCTGTTAATTCAATAGGCTCGCCATTTTGATCAAGACCACGCCACACGAATAATTCATCTGCAACAGTTGCAAAAAACTGCTGCGTCATCTGGCGAGTGTCTACTGATAACTGCTGCGCGCATTCACCAATACTGGCAGGCATATCCGCTTCGCCGTAAATCAGTTTGCCGTTTTTACGCAGGATTCCTGCTTTCTCTGCGCCAATTTTTTCGCGCGTATCACCGAGCCAATCCACATGATCCAGTGCAATATTGGTGATAACCGCTATGTCGGCATTCAGCAGATTAACAGCATCCAGGCGACCGCCTAAACCCACTTCGAGCACTTGTACATCAACTGCATATTGGCGAAATAACCAGAATGCCGCGAGCGCATTGAATTCAAAATAAGTGAGACTGATTTCACCGCGCGCTGTATCAATTGCGGTAAACGCTGCGCACAAATCTGCATCGGATACTTCGGCATTATCAATACGGATACGCTCGTTGTAACGCAACAGATGCGGGGAAGTAAAACTGCCAACGCGTTTGCCCACACCATGCAACAGCACAGCCAGCGTTGTCACACAGGAACCTTTGCCGTTTGTGCCCGCTACCGTAATGGTGAGAGGTTGTTGCGATACGAAATTTTCACCGAACAATACAGCAGCAACTTGACGGATGCGGGCTAACCCGAGATCAATAGCTGAAGGATGCAGCGTTTCCTGCCACTGCAACCAGTCCTGCAGTGTGTATTCCCGTAGTAACGGGGGGCGCCCTGTCACTCGCCAATAGCCAACGCAGGCTGGTGCGTCAATCTGGCGATCAGACTGGATAATTTATCGCGCATATCCTTGCGGTGCACAATCAAATCAATGGCGCCATGATCCAGCAAGAATTCACTGCGCTGAAAACCTTTTGGCAGTTTCTGGCGAATAGTCTGTTCGATAATACCGGGGCCAGCAAAACCGGCACGCGCACCAGGTTCTGCAATATTCAAATCTCCCAACAGGGCGAGACTGGCGGATACCCCACCGTACACAGGATCAGTCATCACGGAAAAATACGGCACACCTTGCTGTTTCAAACGTTCGATAACGGCGCTTGTCTTGGCCATCTGCATCAATGAAATCAATGCTTCCTGCATACGCGCACCGCCTGTAGCAGAAAAGCAGATAAACGGAATTTTTTCATTGAGCGCCAACGTAGCAGCACGGGTAAATTTTTCACCCACCGCATAGCCCATCGAACCGCCGTGAAACGCAAATTCAAATGCGCAGACCACAACCGGCAAACCATTGACGGTTCCCTTGAACGCAATCAACGCATCTTTTTCACCGGTTTCTTTTTGTGCCGCCGTCAAACGATCCTTGTATTTTTTAACGTCTTTGAACTTCAGACGATCCACCGGCTCGACGTCTGTCGCCAATTCTTCCCTGCCATGTTTATCGAGAAACCAGTCGAGACGTGTGCGGGCGCCGATACGCATATGGTGATCACATTTCGGACACACATCCAGCGAACGCTCCAGCTCAGGGCGATACAACACCGCTTCACACTTCGGGCATTTTTTCCACAAACCTTCTGGAATCGCGCTTTCACCCTGCGCACGTTTCTCGGATTTAACAACCGACGGAACCAGTTTCTCTAACCAACTCATAAGCGTTTTCCTTGAAAATCAGCTTCAGATAGCGCCACGAATATCAGCAATGATGCCGGCAACAGCAGCCGTTGACTTCGCACCTTGCTCAGCCATCTTGTTGACCAACACACTACCCACCACTACACCGTCAGCCGTTTCAGCCACGATGCGCGCCGATGTTGCATCCTTGATACCGAAACCCACACACAACGGCAGCGATGTATAAGTGCGGAATTGCGCCAGTTTTTCACGCACTTCTGCGGTATCAATATTGCCAGCACCCGTCACACCTTTCAGCGACACGTAATACAGATAGCCGGTAGCTAGTTCGCAAATATGTTTTGCACGCTCAGGCGTTGTAGTAGGTGCCAGCAGAAAAATGTTGTCGATGCCCACACGTTTCAGTTCACGATTGAGATCACTCGCCTCTTCCGGCGGAATATCCACCGTCAACAAACCATCGACACCTGCAGCAACGGCAGCATCAGCAAACGCCGCATAACCCATATGCTCGACAGGATTGGCATAGCCCATCAATACAATGGGTGTGTTGTTGTCTGTACTGCGAAATTCTTTCACCAGTTCCAGCAATTTTTTTAATGACATTCCGGAGGCCAGTGCACGCTCATGACCTTTCTGGATCACCGGACCTTCTGCCATCGGATCAGAAAACGGCACGCCGACTTCCAGAATATCCGCGCCAGCTTTCACCATGGCATGCAATGTGGCGAGTGTTGTGGCGTAATCCGGATCACCGGCCACGATGTAGGGAATCAGCGCTTTTTTCTGCTGCGTTTTCAGTGCGTTCAAACAAGGTGCAATACGGCTCACGTTAACTGTCTCTTTATAAAAAGCATGTCTTTTTAAATTTTAATGCCGTCGATACCAGCAATAGTGTGAATATCTTTATCGCCACGGCCAGACAAGCTGACGATGATAATGTTATCTTTGCCCATGGTCGGCGCAAGCTTCTCGGCATACGCCACAGCATGACTGGATTCCAGCGCTGGCATGATGCCTTCCGTTTGGGTGAGGCGACGGAAACCGGCCAGTGCTTCTGTGTCATTGATCGCAACATAATTGGCACGACCGATATCTTTCAACCAGGAATGTTCCGGGCCCACACCGGGGTAATCCAGACCGGCAGATACCGAATGTGTTTCAATAATCTGGCCGTTGTCATCGTCCATCAGATATGTGCGATTGCCATGCAATACACCGGGACGACCTGCAGATAACGGTGCAGCATGACGACCTGTTTCAACACCATCTCCGCCCGCCTCCACGCCGTACATCGCAACATTTTCATCGGCCAGGAATGGATGGAACAAACCGATAGCATTCGAGCCACCACCAACACAGGCAATGAGCGCATCCGGCAATTTTCCGGTTTGCTCCAGACACTGCCTGCGCGCTTCACGACCAATAATGGATTGGAAATCACGCACCAACATCGGGTAAGGATGTGGGCCAGCAGCCGTAC
>DATIDQ010000123.1:0-4176 GCA_035456205.1 Pseudomonadales bacterium | reverse complement strand
ATCCTGATCAATGTTGCACCGATGGAAACGCGTGTTGCCGTGCTGGACAACGGCGTTTTACAAGAGGTGTATATCGAGCGCACAGAAAAACGCGGGCTGGTTGGTAATATCTACAAAGGAAAAGTCGTGCGCGTATTGCCTGGCATGCAAGCCGCGTTTGTCGATATCGGCCTGGAGCGTGCAGCGTTTATTCATGCAGCGGACATTGTTACCACTGATGAAAACGGCATGGAACGCCCCAGTGACAATGTGCCGGATATCCGTTCACTGGTGCATGACGGCAAAAGTCTTGTTGTACAAGTCATCAAGGATCCGCTCGGCAGCAAAGGTGCGCGCCTGACGACCCATCTGTCTGTCTCTTCCCGTTTTCTGGTGTACATGCCATACACCAACCATATTGGTATATCACAGAAAATTGACAACGAAGCAGAAAGAACACGCCTGCGTACTATTGTCGAAGCGTGTTTGCCCGAAGAAAACCGCGAACAAGCTGGCGGCTTTATTGTGCGCACAGTGGCGGAAACAGCAACACAGGAAGAAGTGCAGACGGATGCATTGTTTTTACAAAAACTCTGGGGCGACCTGAAACCGGGACTGGGTTCTTTTTCTGTGCCCAATGTGATCTATAACGATCTACCGCTGTTCATGCGCACCATGCGGGATGCAGTAAAACCCGGCATCGAAAAAGTCCGCATCGATTCACACGAAGAATACCTGCGCCTGTTAAATGTTGCCGCTGATTATGAACCGGGCGGACACAGCATGATTGAATATTATGACGGTGATCGCCCTATCTTCGATCTCTATGGCGTAGAAGAAGAAATCCAGAAAGCACTGGAAAGACGGGTCAATCTGAAATGCGGCGGCTATCTCATCATTGACCAGACCGAGGCGATGACAACTATCGATGTCAACACCGGCGCGTTTGTCGGGCACCACAATCAGGAAGAAACTCTTTTCAAAACCAATCTGGAAGCAGCTACTGCGCTGGCACGGCAACTGCGTTTGCGCAATCTCGGCGGCATTATCATCATCGATTTTATTGACATGAAAGATCCCGAGCATCAACGCCAGGTGCTGCGTGCGCTGGAAAAAGCCACCGAGAAAGATCACGCCAAACTGTCTATCACTGGCGTGTCGGAATTGGGGCTGGTGCAAATGACACGCAAACGCACACGCGAAAGCCTCAGCCGCGTGCTGTGCGAAACCTGTCCCGCCTGTCAGGGGCGCGGTATTCTGAAATCTGCCGAATCGGTGTGTTACGAAATTTTGCGCGAAATCCTGCGCGGCGCCAGAACGTATGACACCAAACAATTGCTGGTGCTGGCTTGCCAGGAAGTCATTGATCGCTTACTGGACGAAGAATCCGCCAGCGTGTCTGATCTGGAAGAATTGACGAAAAAAACCATTCGCTTTCAAGTGGAAAATGTCTATACGCGTGAACAATATGACATCGTTCCCCTTTAAGACCCCCAGACATATTGCTGCCAGCATTATTAACCTGTTGTGGTACAGCACCGCAATACTGATCGTACTGGCTGCCATACTGGTTACTGCTGGCAGGGAAATGCTCCCTCAAGTCAATTTTGATGACAATCGACTGGCCAACTATATCAGTCAGCGCACTGGTGCCAATATTCAGGCAACACACCTGCGTTGTCAGTGGATCCAACTCTATCCTGAATGCAGTGTGCAAGAGATATCTGTCGACACACCAGAATTGAGTGCGCAATTACATAATCTGCAAATAGATATCAACATATTCAGCAGCATCACGCACAGGACGCCGGTATTTGACAAGTTGCAGTTGGCAGAAGCGAATGTCCAGCTGACCCTGCCTGAAAACGCCACACAAAACACACCGATAGATTCCGAAAAAATCTGGCACATCCTCAACCGGATTTTCAATAATGATGTGAAAATAAAAAATGTTAACCTTGCATGGCATAAAGGCGAAAAAACCGGCCATCTGCATCTGAATGACTTCCGGATAGAAAAAGAATTTTTTAGCAAGAAATTTTTCCTGCGCCTCGTTGACGATAACAACCAACAAAATCTTTATGCCACCGGCGAATTTCAGGGTGATTCACTGCGTAGCAGCGAAGGAAAACTGTACATACAAGCTGACCAATGGCAGTTGAGTGACTGGATCCCCCTGCCCGCACAACATCTGCCTGCATCACTCACGCTTGAACTCAGCCGTGGCGAAGCATGGCTCACATGGCAGGGAATGGATGCAGCTGACATTATTGCAAAACTGCATGTCCACCCACAGGCAGCCGCCAACAGCAATCTGACATTACCCGACTCGATTGATGCAGAGCTGTCTGCCAGTTGGCACAAAGACAGCATCAGCACTATCGATATTCACTCCCTGGCATTACAACAACAGGAAAAAACATTGCCCTTATTGGCCAATACCAGAATATCCATCAACACAACACAGCCTGCAAAGTGGCGCATGCAAACACCACAACTCTCGCTGGATAATGCGATGGTGGCGAACAATTACCTTCCGGCTGGCGATCTGAAAAACCTGTTCCAGTCGCTTAATCCACAAGGCTATTTACGCAACGTTGATTTGCAGTGGGACAACAGCAAAACACTGGTTGAGCGCATGCAGCTGCGTGCCAATGCCGACAATATCAACAGTGGCGCGTGGCACGGCGTTCCCGCCTTTACACAGGTGAGCGGCTACCTCCAAAGCGGCATCGGTTACGGGTTTATTGACCTGGACAGTCGCAACGGATTCTCCATGTTTTATCCGGAAATCTATCATGCACCAATGAATTTCCAACGCGCATCCGGTCGCGTGCAATGGCATTGGTTACCGGAGAGGGCAACCGTTCTTGTCGGCAGTGACTACGCCAGTTTATCGGGCGAAGCGGGTGAAGCCCGCGGCAATTTCTGGCTCAACCTGCCATTAACCCATGCAACAGGTGAAATGTATCTTGCGATTGGTTTGCGCAATAGCCAGGCAAAATATCGCGATATATTTTTACCCTTTATCCTGCCAGCCAATTTACTCTCGTGGCTCAAGACCAGCATCGGCGATGCCGATATTCCCAATGCCGGATTTATTTATCGCGGGCCACTATCACACAGCGGACCACACGGCGATGCCGTCCAGTTTTATGCCGATATCAACAATGGCGATCTGAAATTTGATCCCGCCTGGCCAAAACTGACACAGTTAAATGCAGATTTGTTGGTAGATGACGGCACGGCCATTGTACGCGCGAATAGCGGATTGATTTACAACACCGCCATCCAGGGTGCTTATGTTGAAGTATTGCAACAAGATCCCGGGCTATCCATTAACGTCAATGCACGCACACGCGGCTATGCAGAAGACGGTTTGCGTGTACTGAAAGAAACACCACTCAAAAATGTTATCGGCAAGGAAATAGAAAACTGGCGTATGCCGCAAGGTTTGATTACGACCGGATTGCAATTACAGATTCCACTATCAGGCGCAGCGATACCTGCAAAAGAAGATGTGCGCATTTCGCTGTTTGACACGCAATTAGTCATGGAAGATTTGCGCCTGGATTTCAAGGCTATCAATGGCGACATTAATTACCAGACCAACAGCGGCCTGAATGCGCCTGAAATCAATGCCGTGCTGTTTGAGAAACCCATCAAACTGAATATTTCCAGCAAGAAAACCACTAAAGACCTGACCATCAATATCAATGCAAAAGGCAGCGCCAGCACCACCAATATTGCAGACTGGGCAAGACTGACACCGATAAAAATACTGGAGGGTCAGGCAGACTACGATGTAGCACTCAAGTTAGGGCCTTTTGGATCGACTCCATCACCCCAGATCGGGCAACTGCAGATCAACAGCAATTTGCGGGATGTGGCAGTACCACTACCTGCACCATTCAACAAACAACGGGGCGAGCAAAAACCTTTCAGCCTGACAGTCAACTTGCTGCAAAACAACCAGCAGGATTATCAACTGGAATACAACCAACAATTATCCGGTTTCTTCAGTGTACGCGGCGGAAATCTTTTTGGCGGCGAACTGGTATTGTTGGGCGAAAAAGCACGCGCGCCTACCCAAAGCGGGAATTTCCTGATTCGCGGCGAGTTGCCATCCGGGGAGTTACAACAGTGGCTAGACTTGATAGCACAATACAATGCATTGCCTGCGCCACCTGCCAACAG
>DATIDQ010000122.1:0-8216 GCA_035456205.1 Pseudomonadales bacterium | reverse complement strand
GGTGAACAAAAATGGCGAGATGGATGTGTGGACTCCATGGCAGTGCCTGGAAAGGTGCTGCACCGGATATCGGTAATGTTTTTTGCAGAATGTGAAAAAACGCGTTGCGGGAAAGACGAGTCACGCCATCCATATCGACGGCGCTGCGGCGTTGGTGAATGATCTTGCGCAGCGCAGTCGCACGAATTTCCGGCAATATCGGCGTTGGCAATGCATGCCATGCTGCATGCATGTTTGCAGTGCGCGGTTTTCTCGCTGCTTCGGCAATTTTTTCAATTCCCCATTCAATATGAGAGCTACTCAGTCGATTGGGTTGTCCATGCCAGACCAGTGAACGGAAAGTCTGGATCGATTCTGCAGGCAGTCCTGTTGCACGCATATCGCTGTCGCAGGGACAAAGCGCCAGCAGCAGATCAGGTTCCTCCCGTTCAGCATCGTGTGCGCGAAATGTGCCAGTCAGCCAAGCCAGTTCCTCCGTGCCGAGGTCGTCGAGTATTCTGGCCTGCCATCCCATTCCTGCAGCAGCAATACTCACAGCGCCGATTGCGTGACCTGTATCGTGCTGGCAGTAACGATAGGCGCGCAGGCCATATTTCCACGCTTCCCGCCAGTGAATGGACGTCAGGGCAACGAAAACCGTATTGTCAGGAAATCCGGCGCACAGGTTTTTCCACAGTGTTGTATCGAATGCTGCCAACACTTCCAGCGCGTGTTCCAGCGGTCTGTAATGGCAGACCATGGGGCTGGCAGACAAACCTTCGACAGGGCCGCAAATCAGATAGGCCTCTGTCGGGTGCAAGTTGCCGCTGGAAGGATTGACGCGCAACGCCCAGCGGCTAGAACCGGCCACTTTCCAGGCAGATATTGCCATGCTGTCAAAGAAAAGCCGGGAGATGAACTGTGCATCGAGCGCTGTGCTGGCAATCCGGCCCGGTATGAAAGCTTCGTCATACAACACGCTATTCATTGCCGGTTTCGCTTCAGCGACCGGACACGTCTCGAGTGTGATGATGCGTACGCCGTCATAGCGACGAAAGGGATCAGGCTGTGTGTCCCAATCCAGATAACCGGGCCCATTCGCAAAGTGCTGGAAAGCATGTTTTGACGCTGCGTGATAATCCAGCACCTTTTGCAGTGAGCAGTCCTTGGTATCGCTGTCCCGGATCATTTTATAGTCTTTAACTGAGGGGATGAGTACAGCATAGGCAACTTGGAAGAGAGGGTGTTTTCACTCCATGATTTTCGCTCAGGAACCAGTCAACTTGTTGTTGTTTTTATTTCAATAGTTCTTGTATAGTTGACCTATGGATAAGACAGCAGCGATCCCCATCTTTGAATCATTGGCTTCCGGTATCCGGTTGGATATGTACCGTCTGCTGGTCAGGGCTGCACCGGATGGTATGGTGGCCGGTGACATTGCCACTGCCTTGCAGATAGCCCCCAATGGCGCGTCTTTTCATTTGAAAACCATGACACAAGCCGGTTTGCTAACCGTTGTCCAGGAAGGGCGCTTCCAGCGTTACCGTGCCAACCTGGATTTGATGACCGAGCTGATCGACTACCTGACTGCCGAATGTTGTGCGGGCAATCCTGAACAGTGCAATGACCTGAATATTGCTATATCCGAGTGCTGTGAGAAATCATCATGAACGTGTTGTTCCTGTGTACTGGCAACTCCTGCCGTTCCATTCTTGCCGAAGCCACTTTTAATCATCTCGCACCTCAGGGTTGGCGAGCTGTCAGTGCCGGTAGCCAACCTGCAGGTTATGTACATCCACGTTCACTGGCACTGCTGGCTTCTGAGGGTATCCCAACGGCGGGCTATCACAGCAAATCGTGGGATGACCTTTCGCTTACGCCGGATATTGTCATTACCGTGTGCGGCAGCGCAGCAGGTGAAGCATGTCCTGCGCTTCTTGTTTCGAATGGAACGGGTGCGGTTTTGCGTACACATTGGGGCGTGGAAGATCCGGCACATGCTACAGGGACAGATGCGGAGATTGATGCCGCTTTCATGCAGGCGTACACGATTCTGCGCCATCGCATTGAAGTATTTTTCGAGTTGCCACTATCACAACTGCAAAACGAACCGGATCAATTAAAGCTGGCAATGGACAACATCGCTTTTCTTCAGTGAGTATTAAAAATCTATGACCGACAACGCATCCTCCATTGGTTTTTTTGAACGTCATCTCACCAGTTGGGTTTTTCTTTGCATCATCATCGGCATTGCGGTTGGAAAATTTTTACCCGGTTTGAGTCAGGCCGTCGGCAACATGGAAGTGGCAAAAGTGAATTTGCCTGTTGGATTGCTGATATGGGTCATGATCATTCCCATGTTGATGAAGGTGGATTTTGGTGCTTTGACTGAAATGCGTCAGCATGTTCGTGGTATTGGTGTAACACTGTTTGTGAACTGGTTGGTAAAACCGTTTTCGATGGCATGGTTTGGCTGGATTTTTATCCGGCATCTGTTTGCGCCGCTTCTGCCACCTGAACAGATTGACAGTTACATTGCCGGATTGATTCTACTGGCTGCCGCACCGTGTACTGCAATGGTGTTTGTGTGGAGTAGGTTAACCAACGGTCATCCGCTGTTTACCTTGTCGCAAGTGGCACTCAATGACACGATCATGGTGTTTGCATTCGCACCGATAGTGGGTTTGTTATTGGGCATTTCCAGCATCAGCGTACCCTGGAGTACCTTGTTGGTATCTGTCGTTCTCTACATCGTTATTCCCGTCATCATCGCACAAATATTGCGCCGCAGTCTTTTGCAAAAAGGACAAGATTATTTTGATAGCGTGATGGAAAAAATCAGTCCGTGGTCGATCAGCGCATTACTGGCAACACTGGTATTGTTATTTGCCTTTCAGGGTGAAGCCATTATCAAGCAGCCGCTGATCATTGCATTGTTGGCCGTGCCGATACTGGTACAAGTGGTGTTCAATTCTGCATTGGCATACTGGCTGAACCGCGCAGTGGGAGAGGCACACAATGTGGCTTGTCCTTCCGCATTGATCGGCGCTTCCAATTTTTTTGAGTTGGCAGTGGCAGCAGCCATTTCCATTTTTGGTTTTGAATCCGGTGCGGCACTGGCAACTGTTGTCGGTGTGTTGATTGAGGTGCCGATTATGTTGGCAGTCGTGAAAGTGGTGAATAACAGCAAAGGCTGGTATGAACAGAAGACAGGCATATCACTACAATCAGGATTGTCTGACGACTAACGACATCTGCCAAACATTCGATCGACTACGCCACGCTGAGTGATCTGTGTTCAGGAGGCCAGCGTGTACAGCAATGCCGCCGCAGCGCCACCCAGTAGCGCGTAAAGTGCGGTAATCACGGTGCGCACCACTCGAATGCGGCGTTTCATGCTCTCGGCGTCATTCACGTTAGGGAAGGGCGTAGCCGGCACCGGTACGCCGAGAAATGCACACAGAGGTTCCCAGCCTTGTGCTACTTCGTACACCAGCAACTGTTGTGGTGGGATGGTATTTTTTACCTTGTCGATGTGATCACGATACACCTGCTTCGCATGTGCAGGCTCCAAAAACCGGCCACCGAATGTGCCTTGCCAGATCACCGTGTCGATCATGTTTTGTATCCGTCGTAGCGGTTTGATCAGCGCCAACGCCCAGCGAGGAAATACATGGGAAAACGGCCAGATGGTTTCCAGTGCACTGGCATACCATTTATCAGCATTACGCACTGTGAGAATCACTTTTGCGTCGGGATATTGCTGGTGCAGTTCAAGCCAGAACGCACAGGCAGGCCAGTCCACCGTGGCCTGAAACCCTTGCAGGAAAGTGTCCCAATCGAGCGATTTTCCGCTTGCAGCACGCAACCAACCTTCCGCACTGCCATCGTGGCCCGGTACTTCCATCATGTGATAGCAGCGATCAAAACCGAGCTGCTCCAGTGCGTGCTTGAGTGACAGCGTGCCAGTGCGGCCGAAGCCGGCACCGATGATATTGAGTGTCATAGTTCCTGATCCTGTTGGAATCCAAGGCTGCTTTGCTACGTGGCTTATTGTGCCTCAAATGCCTTTAACCTCTATCGATAAAAACAACCAACCATATCAGGGAATGGTTTAGGTGATTACCCAACTCTGAAGTATATGGCAATCTTTGCCAATAACTGCCATAGTGCGGGCGGAGGTATCGACAATGGCGACGATGAACATATCACTGCCTGATCCTATGAAAATGTGGGTTGAGGATCAGATCAACACCGGGCATTACAGCAATGCCAGTGACTATATGCGGGATCTGATTCGACGGGATCAAACCATGCAGCGCGAAAGGGAAGCCCTGATCCAGGCGTTGGTTGCCGGAGAGAGCAGCGGCATTTCCGAGCGCACCATTGATAGCGTCTGGCAGGGAGTCAAGTCGCGACGGGGTCTGGATGTATAGGCTATCCGAAGCGGCAGCCTCCGATATAGAACGCATTCTTGACTGGTCAGTGGCCGAGTTCGGGCTGACCCAGACAGAGGAGTACTACCGTTCGATGTCTGCTTGCATGGATGGTTTGGCGGAAAATCCGGCCATGGGTGTGAGCATGGATGATATCCGTGCAGGTTACAGGCGATTTCCCCACCAGAGTCATATCATTTTTTACACGCAGATGGACTGGGGAATTTTAATAGTCCGTGTTCTTCATAAGCGAATGGATGTACCAAGGCAGCTGTGAAGGATTTTTTACCCTATTAACTCACTTTTTGTTTCTCACCGTGAAGATGATACAGCTGGTTGGGGAGTTGCTGCTGTGCAGTACAGAACGCTCAGGCACAAAAAAGCCCAGTAAATACTGGGCGTTAAGGTCATTACTGGTTGTCAGTAGATAAGGATATGGCGGCGTACTAATCACCATACGACACAGACGATCTCAAAATTCCCTGCTAACGGCCTCAAAACAGGGTATTTCTTCAAAAAACAGGGAAATTTCCCCGTTCATCCCCATTTATTGGGCCTCCGAGCCTTAGTGTACAGGAGGTTCGGCTTTCCGATTGGATTTCTGTCAAAACCCATAACAGGGAATTAACAGGGAGAGCGTTAGGTGTCGCTTTACGCATAATTGAAAGCTATTGGCAGCAATATTACGACGATAATTGACCAACCTGTGTAAGCTGGCAAATACCTCGCAATGATATGAGTGAGTTGCAGCGTGCTGGATTTATTTTTAAAGTGCTTTATATATTCAACCAGTATGAGAGTAAGGTGCATAAAGATTAGGAGATTAGCTCCTGTAACTGCTATACGATTCGGTGTAATGCCTTGTTCAGAAAGTCTAAATACAATTGCGCTAAGTGCAATTGTGTTAATAACAAGAGTAGTAAACACCAAGGCAATATTTATAACATCCGTTAATTTCGATGATTCATTGGTTTTTCCTGATATAGAAAAAACGGTGATTCCCCATACAGCCAATAAAAGACCATTGAAGGTTATTAGAAATTCCCTGTTTAAATATGGGCTTTTTTGCTCTACTAACATTACAAGCAAATAAGCTATGACGGTGATAAGGAATAATGGAGAAAAAACATTTGCAATGACAGATGCTATTTTGCTTTCTCTCTTAAGTACAATGTCAAACAGGTATGTTGCGACCACCGGGCATGATACCAGTCCCCAAACAACAACATATTCCATATACCAACTTTCAATGTGAATTTTTATTAAAGAAAAAAGACCAACCGTTAAGCCAGTTAATACCATTCCGCCAAATAGAATAACAGAAGCATATATTAGGATTTCACCTATATAGCGAATGTATCTTAATCTTGCGCCATAGTCGTGCCACTCATTTTTTGTAAATGCGACGCCTAGTATGGAAAATAAAATCATTGGCATGTATAGCAATGACATGGTGATGGAATCCGATTGTTCTTTATTGGGTGTTAATATCATTACAAGGATGCAGGCGATTACGCCTAGTAAAATACCTATTTTTAATTTCAATTCAATTTTTGACGAAAAACAAAAATAGGCAATAAGAGAACTAAATACGATGATTGAAGAGAATCTTAAATAAAACCAAGTGCTGTCAATCGCGCTGTATTCTGGGAGCTTAATGACAAGTAGTGCCAGTAGCGTCAGCAGAATGGTGGTGAGTAAAGCCTTTGATCCCTGAGCTGTTGTATTAGCTTTCTTTACATAATTTAAGCGCGCTTTCCATGCATGGAGCAAAGGTAGGTCAGGTCGCTCAAGATTTGAATCATTTAACCATGTATGAAATGTATGAGGGTTGTCCTGATATAGCTCTTCTAGCTTATACGGATCATCTACATTTTCGAGTAGGGGATTTAATTTCATATTCGATATTCCTTACTGGTTTTTATGTTCGGATGACACAAGCTGTGCCGTTAGCACGAGAGGTAATTGCCACTTCATGCCCAAATAGTGATGCAATGATGCCCTGACTACGTCTGCAGCGTTGCTAATTTCTGCTATGCCATGAAAGTTTCTGCTGTAACTGCCGGATTGAATCACTTGGCTCACCAGTGGTCCGCCATCCAAATTCAGTGCCACACGAATATCCAGTGGCGATGCCTTTAAAAAATCCCCTAGTCTTTTGATGCTGAAAAAACCTGTTTCTGTCGAGCCGAGAATCACTTTTCCAGTATGGTCTATGGCAACAAAATTTCTGGATGCTAGCCAGTCGTTGCTTTCCGTGGCTCTGTTAACGCCATTGGGATCTACGATGAGTGGGTATGAAACAATAGCATCTGGATATCGATTAATGGCTTGCGATACGTCCTTGCCATTAAGGTCAATAATGTCCACGTTACTGCCATTTACAACAAATGCTCCGTGTGACGATTGGTAATGGGTTGGCCCGTAATTTTTCCCCAAGCGACGCAATGGCGTAAGCGGATAAAAGTTTCCGTCAAAATAACTGCCGTTAACGACAACATTGACGCCTAAATCTTTCTGCCATTGCTCTGCCGTTCGAGAGCCCGTTGGGTCCCAATGCACATTAAATTGGTAAATGTGTGGGTCCATTCTTACCAGAACCATTCTATCGACAGCGGTATTGCCTACATGGATATTGAGTTCAGCCACCTCCATCCCTGGTGAAACCACCTCCCATTGTAGTGGTGATGCAGTTGGCATAGGGACAGAGGGCTGTGAGGCAATGGCTAGCCAAGCTGGTCGTGAAACGTATAAAACTATCCAAATGATGGTTGTCAATGCTATTGATAATAGTGAGTAACGCGCCACGGATTTTTTATGGAGTAGCAGTCCCACCAAAAAAGCACTCAGGCTAACAACTATGAGAAGTCCAAATAAGTACAGTGTAAAGCTGACGTCTCGACTTTCTGGTAAGAACATCCACAGTATTGATTGCAGTTTCCAGGCCATTATCTGTTCTCGCTAATAAAATCTATATGGATTAAAGATGAAAAGAGGTGCCGCTGGTTGCTGGCACCTCTTACGCATCGACTACTAGGCGACATCCGGTGCTTTGGAAAATTTTTCCTGCCATGCATACCAATCAATATTTCGAGTAATCATCATGGTGACCGTCAGCAATCCAAAAATCAGCAATGATCCAGTGAGTAGTGCTGCATCCTCCTGTTGCAATATCGTGAACAGCACGCAGTACAACGTTGCTAATACAGCGGAGAAGCTTGTGGTCCGCTTCCACTTTTTCAATAGAGCATGTGCGTAGATGGTCAGCAATATCAAGCATGCGCCTGCAGCCAGCCCATAGGCCATAGCAAAGCCGACATGCTCTGCAAGGCTCAATAACAATAAGAAGAAAATGCCTGATGCCACACCTAGGAGCGTGTATTGAACTGGATGGATGCGTAAATCACACAGTACTTCAAATAATATGAAAGCAACAAATGTGATGGCCATGAATAAAAATCCATACTTCAGCGCGCGCGTCATTTTGGTGTAGAAATTGGTGGGGTCAATCATAGTGACGCCAACGCTTTCATCTTGTATTGCGCTGCATTGATTGTTGCTTGAACATGCTTTCCACAATGCAGTGATATTGGTAGCCAATGCGGTGGATTGCCAGCTGGCTGTAAAGCCGCTAGCAGTGATTTCTCTAGTGTCAGGCAATTGTGTTCCAGTGAATTGGGGGTTGGGCCAGTTACTCTTGAAATTCACTGTGGTTTGTTCTGCGGTGGGGAGGTTGCGTAGCAATTCCGTGCCTATCAATGACAACTCAATGTTGGCTAAAGCTTCTCCGCCATCGTGTGT
>DATIDQ010000121.1:0-41021 GCA_035456205.1 Pseudomonadales bacterium | reverse complement strand
ATGGCCGCCGCACTGAAACAGGCAGTCGATGTGCCAGTGATGGTGGTCGGTCGCAACGGCGATCCGCAGTTTGCGGAAAAACTGTTGGCCGATGAAAAAGCTGATCTGGTGGTGATCGGCCGCGCATTATTTGCCGATGCTGAATTGCCGAACAAGGCGCGCGCCGGCAAGCTGCAAGAAATCCGCCCGTGCAACAGCTGTGAAGATTGTGTCGATACCATCATGCAAGGCACCGGCGTGGCGTGTGCACTCAATGCGCAATGCGGCCGCGAAACCGTGCTGGCATTCACACCGCCAACGCAGAAGAAAAAAGTGTTGGTGATCGGTGGCGGCCCCGGCGGCATGGAAGCGGCACGCGTGGCGGCCGAGCAAGGCCATACTGTTACCTTGTGTGAAAAAACTGCGCAGCTCGGTGGGCTCTTGTCACTCGCTGCCAATATGCACCGCGAACAGCGCCGCTTTCTCGACTATCTGCGCAGCGAAGTGCAGCGCCTGCCGATCGCAGTACAACTCAACACCGCAGTGACCAGTGATTTTGTGCGCGCGCAACAGGCCGACGCGGTAATTGTCGCCACGGGTGCTGTCTCCGCACCTGTCGCACTGCCTATCAAAAGCGACGCCAATGTGCTGCAAGGCGACGCGCTGTATCAATGCCTTGCTGCCAATACGCCACAGCAGGTTTCCGGCAACACCGTGGCTGTGATCGGTTCCGGTCTGTTGTCGGTGGAAATTGCCGAGTGGCTAGCGCTGGCCGGCAAGACCGTGAAGCTGGTCAGCAGCGACAACCGCATCGCCAGTGAAACCGGCAAGAAGCGCCGCGGCGAAGAGAGCAAACGCCTGGATGTGGCCGGCGTGATCGTCACCACCGGCGCGCAGATCGACGCGATTGCCGCTGACGGCGTGCTCATCACACTAGACGGCGCGCAGCGGCTAGTGAAAGCCGATAGCGTAGTAATTCCGCCGCTGCTGCAAGCCGACACAGCGCTGGCCGATGCCCTGCAAGGCGCAGCACCGGTGGTGACAGCCATTGGCGATGCCACCGGCTTTGGCCTGATCAAGAAGGCGGTGACCGATGCGGTTACGACGATACACGCACTGCCTTGATCGCGCCCTGACTGTGGAATTATCGGCGGGATATATGGTCTGATGGGCAATACACGCCCATCAGGTACCAGCCATGCAACTGTCCGACGATGACCGCATCACTTACCAACCGCAGCGCCGCTCGCCCACCACTGTTGTTATTGCGCTATTGATCGCCGTCGCAGGCATTGGCGGCAGCGCTTACTACTATCTGAAAAACCCTGATAACAGCCAGCAACTGGCAGCACTCAAACAAGCTGTTAACGACAAACCCGTACCACCGGTCGTCACACCACCAGAGCCGGTTATTGAACCAACTCCTGCCGAGCCTGATCCTGTCGCGGCCAGTGAACCGCCACTGGAACCCGTTGTTGAAGCGGAACCACTTCCGCCACTGGATGCCTCCGATGCCGGCATCAAGCAGGAGCTATCGGGATTGGCTGGTTGGCAAACCAGCACACTGGGTTTACTGGTAAACGATCAGTTATTGCGCCGCTTTGTGACATTCATTACCAACACTGCTGCAGGTAAAGTAGATCATAAAAGCGGGCCATTCCTTCCTCTGAAAGGGCGTTTTGCAGTGAGCAGCAATATGCCATTGACGATGACGCCGGAAAGCCAGATGCGCTACAACCTTTTCGTTAGCGCACTTACCTCGCTGGATCCAAAACAATGCGCAGCGCTGTACCGCCGTTATTACCCGCTGCTGAATAATGCCTACAAAGAGCTGGGTGAAAAAAATAATTTTCATGCGCTGGTGCTGAAAGCTATCCAGCAACTGGATGCCACACCAGAACTGACACAAGCACCAGCGTTGGTGCCTGCTGAAAAAGGGCTCTATAAATATGCGCAACCACAACTGGAAGCATTGCCCGCAGTGCAGAAACAGATGCTGCGCAGCGGTTGGGAAAATGTATCAAAACTGAAAATATGGTTGCGACAACTCAGAGCGGCGCTGCTGGCACCGCCGGTGTAAAAAATTGCCCGTCTATTGAAACAGGTGAACCGCACATTTCATCAGCCAGCATCCGCTCTATCACCACTTTGTCTTCACTATAAGCCACCACCCGCTCACCGGCGGGTGTGTCGGCAATCACGATAGCGCGTGAAGGCACATCACCACTGTACAACACCGTATAACCGGCAATGCTTGCTGTGCCGCAATACTTTTCCAGTACAGGCAACGCCTTGCTGGTCGCGCCTACCGCATCACTGACATCGATAAATGCAAAAGGCTGCAGCGGTTTTTGTGTGCTCCACAGACCATAGGCCTGCTTGCTCATCACACCGGATACGCTGCTGACCAATCCATTCACAGCAGATTTTTTTTGCCCTTGTGATTTTCGCATCAGATCTATCATGCGACACGTTGCCTGCAGCACATAATTGTTCAATGGCCCACCGGCAGATGCCATACCACCTGTCACGGTGAGATCACTTCCATCATCCACGCTCAATGCGTCAACATACACTTGCACCGCCGCTGGAAAGCAACTGTACAGATCGAGAAAATCAAAACTGTTTTCCTCCAGCGACGCATGATGGAGTGCAGCCTGCAGCGCCATTTCTGTGCCAGGCGCACGATGCAATTGTTCACGCTGGGACAGACACAACATATGATTGGATTCACTGCTCACCAACGGATACACGCGTTTTTCCTGTGCAATGCCCAGTTGATTTGCCAATTTTTCTGAACACAGGATCAGCGCAGAAGCCTGATCCACATTCCATTCACTGTTGTGCGCTTTGGTATAGGGAAAAGCCAGCATGCGGTTTTTCCCCACTACATCGCGTATTTGCTCAACAGTCAGCACATCGCGTTTCCACGCTTGCGGATTGCCTGCAGCCATTTCACTGAATCGTTGGTAGCGGCGCGCAATACGGTCACGGTTTTCACTCACCGATTCACCGCGCGCAAAACGCAGAGCCGATTCGATAATGGCGTAAAAACCCACCGGCATCATCAAACCCGCCTGCGTTTCTGCATCAAGGAACAAGTCTGCATCCGGCTCCATAAACACATCAGGTCTGGAGCCCTGTAAAGTTTCAGTTGCAGCCACTTGCTGGATACTTGCCTGCAACTGACGAAACTTCGCTTCACCACCTACAACAATCGCGCACTCGATTTCGCCACTGGCAATACGCTCACAGGCGTCGCCAATCAAGGTCTGTTGCAAAATTCCGAAATCAGCCAGTACAGTTTCTGCTTGCTGTGCACCAACCGCATCGGCAATCAATCGTGCCGGATCAGAATACGACCACGTACCCCTCGGCACATAAATGGTTTGCACATGCTGCAAAATGGATTCGTTGCCGCAATCCACTTCTGCAGCTTTTATCGCATCAATCATCAATGCAACTGCTTCACGACTTTTTTCGATATCGGTTTCGCGTTGCTGTATCGCCGCACAACCGACAAGCAAGGGAGTATTTTTCATATTTTATTGATAGTCTTCGCTGACGGCCTGACCTTGATAGTCCTTGTCAACATATAGAAAGGATATCGAACGCCGACGATTACCAGCATACGGCACAGCATGCCAGGCTCGCGCATCAAATATTACAACATCGCCTGGCGTGGTAGGAATTTCATCACACGGTACCTCGGTAATCGACAAACCAAGATTTTCTTCCGGCGTCTTGATCAATTTTTTCAGTTTTTTGGAAAACTGGTCCGTGTGATGGTGGCTGCCAGGAATAATACGGAATGCATCTTCACCGGCTCGCATCTCATCGAGATAAAAAATAATTTTTACATTGCGGCAGTTGTAAGGCAATCCGGTGATATCGGTGTGCCAGCGCGTTCCGCAATCATAAATATTGCCATCGCTACCCAGTAAACGGAATGGCTCACCCACCAGATCAGCAATAATGGCTGATATTTTTTCGCTGCATGCCAACGCATGTAGCATGGCGCTTTTTTCAACCATTGCAGGCATGATTTGTCGTGGGCGATTGTGATGAACCACATGCTCCCACGGCATAATCTGATCAGCAGCATCCTTGAACACGCGCTCAAACTCTGCACGAATAGCGGAAATTTCGTTTGCAAAAAGACCCGGGAAACACAAATAGCCGAGCAGATCAAAACGATTTTTTTGTTGTTCAGTCAGGTTTATTATATTTTGCATGGCCATTTATCAGTAAGTTCATGTCGCGACTGTGTTGCAGCATCCCATAACCAGAACCGGTAGCACACGTTGCCAGTGTCGCACTGTGATCGCTGACAAGCCAGTGCCAGATGATGATCCCCATCAAATTTACAATGCATAAATTGCCAGTCACCCGCTGGCAGACTAAATCGTGCGCGCGGGTTACCGCCACCCACTGATTCAAAAGCCAACTCATGCAAGCGCACACCGTTAATCGTTTCGCCGATAGCCTTGATATAAGCCTCTTTCAATGTCCACTGACGAAAAAATAATTGCTTGCGCTCCTGTTCATCACCTGTTTGTGCAAGTTCCGCTTGCTCCAATGGATGAAAATACCTTGCTGCTATTTCATCGGTACGATTGCGACGCGCTTCACTATCAATATCAATCCCGATGTTATCTGCTTGCGCCACGGCGCATGCAATCCAGCCTGGACCATGACTTAAATTAAATACCGGAGCAGCATGAATATCCAGAAAAGGTTTTCCACTTTCTGTTTTATCAAACACCAACCCCAAACTATCCTGCCCGGTGTAATGCGCCAAACACTGCCGCAACAATGCCCGCCCAGCCAGCCACTCACATTGACGGCGCAGGCTAGTCATGTTGTTTGCGCGCTGCTGTTCATCTGCCGTGGTTAGCGCCCGTAGTGACGCATCCAGCGTGAGCGGACGACGCATCAACCACACATGAACTTCATCACTCGGCAATAAAACCATTACAGCCAGCCGGATTTTCTGAAACGATAATACAGATAGCCACTAATGCCAGCCATTAAAGCCAGTGAAAAACCATAACCATACCGCCAGTGCAATTCCGGCATATGCTCGAAGTTCATTCCAAAAATACCTGCAATAGCGGTTGGCACCGCCAACATGGCTGCGTACGCCGCCAATCGCTTCATGACTTCATTCTGTTGCACCGAAGCCATCAGTAAATTGGCGTCCAGAGCTGAGCCAAGCATCTCGCGCAATCCGTCAATTCGTTCATCAATGCGAATAGCATGGTCATGTACATCACGAAAATACGGACGCATATCCTCGTCAATCAACCCGGAATCAAAACGCACCAGTCGATTACAAATTTCAATAACGGGTGAGACCATACTGCGCAAATGCCAGAGATGTCGCTTCAATTCATGGACACGCTGGATCATCTTGCGATCAACCCGGCTATTCAACACGCTCTCTTCAATAATGGCAGCCTCTACTTCCAGCTCATCAATAATGGGCAAATAATTATCAACGATAAAATCCAGCAGGGAATAAACGACAAAATCCGCACCTTTGGCCAACATGGCGGGCACCCTTTCACACCGGGTGCGCAACTCCTTGTACGGCAACGAGGCACCATGCCGAATCGCTACTACATAGCCGCGTCCTGCAAAAATATGGGTTTCACCAAACTCAACCTTGCCATCCTTGCGCCGCGCAGTGTGCATCACCAGAAATAGCGAATTGCCATAAAACTCCAGCTTCGGGCGCTGGTGTGCGTTCAAGGCATCCTCTACCGCCAGATCGTGCAAGCCAAACTGTTCCTGCGCTTCCCGCAACAGTGCTTCACTAGGCTCCAGCAAACCTATCCAGGCAAAACGGTCTGGATGTGACGTCCATGCATGCACATCAGAAATATTCAATGTGCTGACGCGATACCCATTTTCATAGCCGGCGCAGTCAACAATCATGGATTGACCACCATCCAGTAGCTCTTTTTTTAATAGTTCTGCTTTGTTACCCATACTCACCCTCTCCTGAGTTCTGTACAGTGGATTCACCCTTCTGGTTCACCAGATCAGGCATTGTAGGGTATGGTAAGCGCCTTATTGTCGATTGAAATAGTCGCCCTGTGATGCTCAAAAATTCTCTGCTCTTTATCCGCTATTGCTGCACACCGTTTCTGCTGATCTGGCTGGCGGGCTGCGTCATGCAACCACCTGCCGATGTCAGCGGATCACCTGATCCCGCGCTGGAAAAACGCCTGGCTGCAGTGAACCACTGGCAGCTTTCCGGCAAACTGGCTGTGCGCACACCAGAGCAGTCGGAATCTGCGCAGATCTCGTGGCAACAGGACAATAAGCGCTTTGATATCCATCTCTCCGGTCCGGCAGGCCTCAAGGCAACCCGCATTTACGGTCTGCCGGGTGATGTGAATTTCGAGCAGGGTGACCGCTCCACCAGCGCGGATTCCGTTGAAGCGCTATCAGAGCAACTGGTTGGCTGGCCACTGCCTGCTGACAATTTGACCTGGTGGGTGCGCGGCATCCCCGCTGCCAATAGCAAGGTGCAATCTGTTGTCTACACAGCTGAAGGATGGATGGCCGCCCTGGTACAGGATGGCTGGACTATCCACTTCAGCAACCACCAAGCGGTTGGTAGCCTGATGTTACCGGGGAGGATTGAAGCGGTACGCGGCGATACGAAAATTATTCTGGTGATCAAGGAATGGCAGGTTCGTTAATGCCCGCCTCGTTGACCCTTCCCGCTCCGGCCAAACTGAACCTGTTTTTGCATATTACCGGGCGACGCCTCGACGGATATCACTTGCTGCAAACTGTGTTCCAACTGCTCGACTTTGGCGATGAACTGATCTTTTCCTTGCGCGATGACCAACAAATCCACCTTGATGGTGAATTAACCGGGGTTCCGGCAGAGCAAAATCTGATCGTGCGCGCTGCGCGGCTTTTGCAAGAATACAGCGGCCATCAACAGGGAGCAGACATCACGCTCATCAAACGCCTGCCTATGGGCGGCGGCTTGGGGGGTGGCAGTTCGGATGCCGCTACCACCTTGCTGGCACTGAATACACTATGGGATCTACAGCTGGATGCAAGCACATTGGCCCAACTAGGCCTGCAATTGGGTGCCGATGTGCCGGTGTTTGTGCGTGGGTACAGCAGCTGGGCTGAAGGCATCGGCGAAATCCTGACACCTGTTGAATTACCTGAGCAGTGGTTTGTCGTGCTGACACCGGATTGCAGCATAAATACCGCGGAAATCTTCAATGCCGAGGAATTGACACGCAACACACCCGCCATCACAATAGCCGCCTTCTTACGGGGGGGTAGTCAAATTGCACCACGCAATGACTGCCAACCAGTGGTGGAACACAGCTATCCAGCAGTAAAAAACCTTCTGGCATGGCTCTCCACTCACGCAGATTGCAGAATGACCGGCACGGGAGCCAGCGTGTTTGCAGCGTTTTCTACGCGCGAACAAGCCGCGGCAGTGCTGGCACAAAAACCGGTTGGCATATCGGGTTTTGTGGCGAAGGGGGTGAATGTTTCACCAGCTCGTCGCGTACTGCAACTGGAAACAAGATACAGGGGTATCGCCAAGCGGTAAGGCAGCAGGTTTTGATCCTGCCACTCGGAGGTTCGAATCCTTCTACCCCTGCCATTTTTCATTTTGCACCGTTTAATAAAAACCACGACCCTAAAAACCAGAGCGTCTTCTATGTCCAACTTCATGGTTTTTTCCGGCAATGCCAACCCGGAACTCGCTCAACGTATCGCGCAGCGTCTCGGCATGCGCCTCGGTGATGTCGTGGTCAGAACGTTTTCCGATGGCGAGATATCCGTCGAACTGAATGAAAACGTGCGCGGTGGCGACGTATTCATCGTGCAACCGACTTGCGCGCCACCCAATCGCAACCTGATGGAACTGCTGTTCATGACGGATGCATTGCGCCGCGCATCGGCTTCACGCATCACAGCGGTAATTCCTTATTTTGGTTACGCTCGCCAGGATCGTCGTGTTCGTTCTGCTCGCGTCCCCATCAGTGCAAAAGTTTGCGCTGATATGCTGACGGGCGCAGGTGTTGACCGCGTGTTGACGGTGGATCTGCACGCTGAACAAATCCAGGGCTTCTTTGATGTGCCCGTGGATAACGTCTACGGCTCACCGGTGTTACTGGATGATATCCGCGCACAGAAATATGAAAACCTGTTGGTGGTATCGCCTGACATCGGCGGCGTTGTGCGCGCTCGTGCAGTCGCCAAGGAATTGCAGACTGATCTCGCGATTATCGACAAACGCCGCCCACAAGCGAATGTCAGTGAAGTGATGAATATCATCGGCGAAGTCGAAGGTCGCACTTGCGTGCTGGTCGACGACATTGTCGATACCGCCGGCACTTTATGCAAAGCCGCCGATGCGTTGAAAGAACATGGCGCCGGAAAAGTGGTTGCCTACTGTACGCACCCGGTGTTGTCCGGCAGAGCATTGGAAAACCTGAATAATTCAACACTGGATGAACTGGTCGTCACCGACACTATTCCACTCAGTGCTGAAATGAAAAATTGCACCAAGATTCGTCAATTATCCATGGCGAATTTATTGGCTGAGGCGATGCGTCGCGTCAGCAATGAAGAATCCATCAGCGCTATGTTTTCATCGTAAAACTATGTTTTTATCTACAACATGGTTTTTATCTACAACATAGCACTGAGGTAAAGCGCGCCGCACTGGTCGCAAGTACGGCGCATCACTAGCAAGTAAAACGAGGTAATAACCATGTCAAGCTTTACACTACAAGCCCATGCTCGGGCCGACAAGGGGAAGGGTGCGAGCCGCCGCCTGCGTCGCCTGAGTGATCAAGTCCCGGCCATTCTGTATGGCGATGACAAAGCGCCAGTGATGCTGAGCGTTCCGCATAAAGATCTGATGAAATGCCTGGATGCCGAAGCGTTCTACAGCAGCGTTATCACGCTGGACGTTGACGGCCAACCGCACAAGGTGTTGTTGCGTGATCTGCAACGTCACCCCGCTGCACCGCGCATCCTGCACGCTGATTTCCAGCGCGTATCCGGCACCAAGAAAATCCACATCCGCGTTCCGTTGCACTTCATCCATGAAGACAGCTGCATCGGTGTGAAACAACAAGGTGGTGCGATCAACCACAGCATGAACGAACTGGAAGTGAGCTGTTTGGCTGCCGACCTGCCTGAGTACATTGAAGTGGATCTGACTGCAGTAGAAGTCAACCAGATCGTACACATTTCTGATCTCAAACTGCCAAAAGGCGTTGAATCTGTTGCCCTGTTGCACGGCGCAGATCATGACCTGCCGGTAGTGGCTGTACACGCAGTCAAAGGCGAATAAGCCTTTCATCAGCTGCACGAAAAAGGTCAGCACTGCTGACCTTTTTTTTAGCCGGCGATTGATAGCTGCGAGTAAACATCCAGATGAGCGAAAAAATTCAATTGATAGTCGGGTTGGGCAATCCCGGGCGCGAATACGAACAGACTCGCCATAACGCCGGCGCGATTTTTGTCGCACAACTGGCCGCAGATCATCGCGCTAATTGGCAAGAAGAGAAAAAAAATTTTGGCATGACTGCGCAAATCACTATCGAAAACCAGCCCGTGCGTTTGTTATTGCCGTTGACTTACATGAATCGCAGCGGCCAAGCGATCGGTGCGATTGCCAGCTTTTATAAAATCGCACCAGAAAATATATTGGTAGCTCACGACGAACTGGACCTGCAACCCGGCACAGCACGCTTGAAACTGGGCGGCGGGCACGGCGGGCACAACGGCCTGCGTGATATTATCAGCGCACTCGGCAATCAGAATACGTTTGCGCGCTTGCGCATCGGCATCGGGCATCCCGGCAATGCAAAAATGGTGGCGGATTATGTGCTGAAAAAAGCACCCGCCATTGAATACAATTTGATGGAAGACAGCATCACCCGTGCATTGCATGTAATACCGGATGTAGTGACAGGCAATCTGGAGAAAGCCATGCTCAACTTGCATTCAGACAAAAACTAATTTGTACGTATTAAAAGAGGCACAACATCATGGGTTTTAATTGCGGTATCGTCGGCTTGCCGAATGTCGGCAAATCTACATTATTCAACGCACTGACCAAAGCCGGCATCGACGCGCAAAATTTTCCATTCTGCACCATTGAACCCAACACCGGCGTGGTTGCTGTGCCAGATACACGTCTGGACGCGTTGGCCGCGATTGTGAATCCGGAGCGCGTACTGCCAACCACGATGGAGTTTGTCGATATCGCCGGGCTTGTGGCGGGCGCATCCAAGGGCGAAGGGCTGGGTAATAAGTTTCTTGCCAACATCCGCGAGACCGATGCGATTGCCCATGTGGTGCGCTGCTTTGCCGATGACAATGTCATTCACGTGCACAACCGCATCAATCCACTGGATGACATTGAAATCATCAATATGGAACTGGCGCTCGCGGATCTGGATACGGTAGAAAAAGTATTACTGCGTTCACAGAAACAGGCCAAGAGTGGCGATAAAGATGCGCAGCAATTAAAAACCGTGCTGGAAAAAGTGCAGCCAGTTTTATCTGAAGGCAAACGCGCCAGCACCGTTAAACTTGATGCCGATGAACTCGCCTTACTGAAACCACTTTGCCTGATCACTATAAAACCGACAATGTACATTGCCAACGTTGCTGAAGACGGTTTTGACAACAACCCGTATCTCGATGCCGTAAAGCAGTTGGCAAAAGAAGAAAATGCAATAGTGGTTCCTATTTGCAACAAGATTGAATCTGAAATTGCCGAGTTGGATGAAGCCGACAAAGCAGAATTTCTCGAAACACTGGGCATGGAAGAACCGGGCTTGAACCGCGTGATTCGCGCCGGCTATCAATTACTGAATTTACACACCTATTTCACTGCCGGCGTAAAAGAAGTACGCGCCTGGACGATTCCTGTCGGCGCTACTGGCCCCAAGGCTGCAGCAGTTATTCATACCGATTTTGAAAAAGGTTTTATCCGCGCTGAAGTCATGTCTTATGATGACTTTGTACAGTACAAAGGTGAACAAGGTGCCAAGGATGCTGGCAAGTGGCGTCTGGAAGGTAAAGAGTATGTTGTGAAAGACGGAGATGTTATGCACTTTCGTTTTAATGTGTAATGTTCAAAGCGCTAAAGAGGATAATCAACTCCAGCTCTAGGAATCTTTTCCAGAAATCTTTCAACATTTTCATCGATAATAATATCAGGGTGAACTTCATCCATGAAATACCGCCATTCACTCATAGGAGAGGGTCTTGGCAGCCACACATACGCAATATATCGAAAAGTTTCCGATAAATAAGGGAACATCAACTCAGCAAATGAGTCACGAAATACCACTGCACGGTAATGACCTGTCTGGCACGCTGTGGCCTTGAATATAATATCTTTTCGCTCCTCCGAGAGACCACCCCAGGGAGCCACTTGCAACTTCGCCGGCTCCGCGCATCCAGGCTTTGCCGTCTTGAACACAGGCTCATATTCCTGGGTCAATTCTGACAGACCCATCATACGACCCAAACCAGCGTAATACACAATGCCGGCCTTATTAACGGCATTGCCACTGACGAACTCAAAATCATCCAATGGATGCAGCTCGGATTTCAATTCCGGAAAATCCGGTTCAAGCGCTTTTATAATGGCGTACTGACCATAATTTGCACCGATCAAATTCCAGTGGATGTCGTGCTGGTGATATATCCGCAGATTATTTTTTTTCCCCTCTGCCAGAATATTGCGCAAATCGAGCACAGCCACACCATCGTTTTTTACTGCTTCAACAATCTGGTCCATGCGGGACATCTGAGTCAATCTGGTGACATTATCCGGCATGAACTCCGCATAAACGGATTCTTTATTGGGGATGATAACAAAGAAAAATTTTGCACCACGTTTCTTGGCATCCTGATGACGAAATATCAGATATTTTCGCCAAGCACTCAGCTCTTCATTTGTTAATAACTTGCTATTGCGAAAATCATCCAGCTGCTCACTGGAATCAAACAACCAACCCTCTTTCCCTAGCAATACATTTTTCTGTGGCCCTATACCAACATTCAATCGCAGCAAATTGAATTGGCGTACAAACAACTGGCGAAAAGCCACGCTATCACTCCACCACGCCTCCAGCGTGTGAATATAATCCGGGACGTCTTGCCAGGAAGCAGGCAGAGGTGGTTTCTTGGTGAGCATCCGATTTTCAGTGGTAGTGGTTGTCGGGACACGCACAGTCTGGACGCCAATAAATACCAAACCGGACCAAAACACCAATAACAGAAAAATCTGAATCAATTTTCTCAGCATGACATTAAAATCTGAAGTAGATAAACGGGTTGTACATCCCTGCATTGGTATACAAGAGACATAACGCACCTAAACCTAGTACATACATTGCCGTACTGGTCTGCACGAAAAAATACCCACTCCTAAACAATATGCCACGCCCCTTGTCATTGGTGGACTCGAGCCATTTTTCCAGATAAGACCAGATCGGCGTTGAAAACATAATGGCTGTTGCAGACACAAGCAGAAATTCCCGATTCAGATAAAAACCTGCATTATCACGAATGGTTGAGGCTGCACCAAAACCAGCCATAGCCTGTAAATAATCGATAGCGTAAGACAGCGACTCCGAACGAAAAAACACCCAGCCAATCATGACAACAATAAGAGTGTAACCATGTGCCAACGGTACAGGTAGGCGGCCTATCAAGCGATCCAGCCCTACGCGCTCAAAGATAAGAAACATTCCATGGAATAATCCCCACACCACAAAATTCCAACTGGCGCCGTGCCACAAACCACAAAGAAAAAATACCGTTAACAAATTCAGGTAGGTACGCTTTTCACCCAGACGATTTCCACCTAAAGGAATGTAGAGATAGTCCCTGAACCAGCGCGACAAGGAAATATGCCAGCGATGCCAGAAATCTTGTATGGATGTTGCAATGTAAGGGTAATTGAAATTTTCCAGAAAACGGAACCCGAACATCCTCCCAAGGCCAATGGCCATACATGAGTAGGCTGAGAAATCAAAATACAATTGCAGTGTATAGCTGAAAATACCCAACCAGGCCAATGGTGCAGTTAACTCACCGCCTGGCAATGAAAAAATACTGTCCGCTACCAAGCCAAGTGTATTGGCAATAATCAATTTTTTTGCCAGTCCAAAAACAAATCGTCTGGCACCAAAGTACAAATTATCCAGTGTGATCTGGCGATGGGAGAGTTGATCTTCAATGTCGTGGTAACGAATGATAGGACCAGCAATGAGTTGAGGGAACAACGCCAGATACAGGGCAAGATCCAGAGGGTTGCGCTGTACGCGCGAGACACCACGCCAGATATCTATCAAGTATGAGATAGCATGGAACGTAAAAAAAGAAATCCCGATTGGAAGATGCACAGGATCCAGCTTGATTGCCGTAATATTCGCCAACCACAATGCTGAATTGAGATTATCCGTCAGGAAGTTTGCATATTTAAAACTGGCAAGAAGCAGCAGGTTTGCTGCACAGGCAAACCCGATAACCCAGCGGCCCGATTTATGTTCACGGAAATGATCTACTAACAATCCAAGCCCATAATTCATTGCCATGGAAAAAATAAAGATGGCTGAATAAAAAATCTCACCCCATGCATAAAAGAAAATACTGGCGCATAGAAGAATGATGTTTTTAAACGACCTACCCGCCACCAAATGCAGAAATAGCACCAGTGGCAGAAAGGCATATAGAAAAAAGGGCGAGGTGAATAGCACTTCCAGAAATTCTGTTTTTTATTTTCAGGGCATTATACCTGCTTGGGATTGCCCCCGTAAGCATTTTCACCCGGTTCACTGTCCTGCGCCAAAAACACAATCAACACAATGGCGCCGATCAGTGGAATAATTCCCACTAACTGCCACCAGCCAGAGCGTCCTGTGTCATGCAATCGACGCGCGGCGGCGGCAACACTGGGAACCAGCAAAGCCAATGCAAAAATGGCAGTAATAAAAACCGTGCCCAATACCCTGTCGACTACCATGCAAGCAATGTAGAAAATGACGTAGAACAAAATAAACATCCAGTATTGGGTGCGAGTGTTACGCCCCTCAAAATTGGCATACTGCTGGATAGCGGCGGTGAAGTGTTCCATGTAGAGCTCCTTTCATTCAGGTTGACGTTCATTGCCGAGCCATCAAACCGCAAAATGCTCCGACATTCAACCGGCGTATGTATTCGGGACAAAGAGCCGGTTAGGATAGGAAGAAATAATTCCAGCGAGAGCCTGTCATGTCACTCAATGCCTCGGATCGCCATATCTACCCCGTGCCGGCTGATTTTGCTGCCAATGCACACATCAACCGCGAACGCTACGAAACCCTGTATCGCCAATCTGTTGAACAACCGGATGTTTTCTGGGCCGGGCAGGCACACCAGTTCCTGACATTTGAACGACTGTGGGATACGGTCGTCGACTACGACCTGAAAAAAGGCTACGCCCAGTGGTTCGCAGGTGGCCTGCTCAATGTCAGCGTGAATTGTATTGATCGCCATCTGGCAACACGAGGCGAACAGACTGCCATCATATGGGAAGGCGACGATCCATCGCAGGACAAACGCATCACCTACCGCGAATTACATAAACACGTTTGCCAATTAGCTAATGCATTGAAAGTGCGCGGTGTGAAACGTGGCGACCGCGTGTGTCTCTACATGCCTATGATTCCGGAAGCGGCTTATGCCATGCTGGCGTGCACACGCATCGGCGCAGTGCATTCCATTGTGTTCGGCGGTTTTTCGCCTGAAGCACTGAAAGACCGGATACTGGATTCAGATTGTCGCGTTGTGATTACTGCAGATGAAGGTGTGCGCGGTGGAAAGTCTGCTGCACTGAAAGCTAACGTCGATAAAGCACTGGAACAATGTGCCAACGTTCACACCGTACTCACCGTTAAACGAACTGGTGGTGACATTGCCTGGCATGCTCCACGCGATGTCTGGTACCACGAATTTGTGACCGATCAGGATGAACAATGCGATCCCGAATGGATGGGCGCTGAAGATCCACTTTTTATTTTGTACACATCAGGCTCTACCGGAAAACCCAAAGGGGTATTGCACACGACCGCCGGCTATTTACTGATGGCCGCCATGACACACAAATACACTTTTGACTATCACGATGGCGAAGTGTTCTGGTGCACTGCAGACGTAGGCTGGGTCACTGGCCATTCATATACCATATACGGCCCATTAACCAATGGCGCCATTACACTGATGTTTGAAGGCGTGCCAACCTATCCGGATGCATCACGCTGCTGGCAAATTTGCGACAAACATCAGGTCAATATTTTTTACACCGCACCGACTGCGTTACGTGCACTAATGGCACAAGGTAATGAGTTTGTTGCGTCAACATCACGTGCGAGCATACGTCTGCTCGGTACAGTAGGTGAACCGATTAATCCTGAAGCATGGGAATGGTATCACCGTGTTGTCGGCGAAAGTCGTTGCCCGATTGTTGATACCTGGTGGCAAACAGAAACTGGCGCGCAAATGATCACGCCCATGCCTGGCTCTACTGCATTGAAACCAGGCTCTGCTTGCCTGCCAATGTTTGGCGTGCAGCCAGCATTACTAGACCAGAATGGAAATGAAATTTCCGGTGCCGGCGAAGGCATGCTAGTGATAAAAGCATCTTGGCCAAGCCAGATTCGTACTGTTTACGGCGATCACACGCGTTTAATTGCCACCTATTTTTCGCAATATCCCGGCTATTATTTTACCGGCGATGGCGCACGCCGCGATGAAGACGGTTATTACTGGATTACCGGCAGGGTTGATGATGTATTGAATGTTTCCGGACACCGCCTCGGCACAGCAGAAATAGAATCTGCATTGGTGTTGCATCCCAAAGTGGCAGAAGCTGCCGTGGTGGGCTATCCGCATGACATCAAAGGCCAGGGTATTTATTGTTTTGTGACGCTGATGCACGATGAAACAGGCTCTGCAGATCTGGAAAAAGAACTGGTGAATTTTTGCGTACGGGAAATCGGACCTATCGCCAAACCGGATATGATCCAGTGGGCACCGGGTTTGCCAAAAACACGTTCCGGAAAAATCATGCGCCGCATCTTGCGCAAGATTGCTGAAAATGAATTGTCCAGTCTTGGTGATACATCAACGCTGGCAGACCCATCCGTTGTCGACAACCTGATCAAGGAACGAAAAAACAACTGATCAGATTATTTCGGCCGGACGAAAAGGCGAATGGTAGCGGAAAGTATTTTTTTCGACTTTTGCCTCATACATAGCACCGTCCGCCAAACGACATAGCGCGAACATATCGCGGCCATCCTGCGGAAAAACAGCCACTCCTGCACTGGCGCAGACACGCACTTCCCTTCCTTCGATATCAATGGGAATAGACAGTGTGTGAAGTAACTTATTCAACGCGAGATCGATATCACTGCGCCTCTGTATGCCATGCAGAATCAATGCAAACTCATCACCGCCAATCCTGGCCGCCACATCTGTATGACGCAGCACTTCGCGTAAACGTTGCGCTGTCACTTTCAATACCTTGTCACCCGCATAATGACCATAGGTATCATTGACAGGCTTGAAACCATCCAGATCAATATACACCAGAGCCAGTTGCAGACGTTTTTGGGTGGATTCGCGCAACGCAGTGTCGAGACGCGAATAGAACTCTTCCCTGTTTGGCAAATCTGTCAGTGAATCGTGACTCGCTTTAAACGCAAAACGTCTTCGCTCTTCTTCCAACCATTTGTGCAACTTTTCATTCACCTGCTCATAAATAATCAGCGCAGTCACTACCATAAAACACAATACGATCGGCACTACACGCTCGATGGCACGCAAAGTCTCGATATCAGCCAGCTGCCACGCACTGAAGCCAAATAAATGCGCCGTCAGCAACGCAATCATTGTCAGAAAAATAATGATGGCCCATACCATGCCAGACCGTGGACCCGCCAAGGGAAAAACAAAAACCGGTACGACAATCCACAACGGCATCACCGGTGAAATACTGTAACCACCGGTCATCACCACACTCGATAACACAGCCGTGTAAACAGCAGCCACTGCAAAGTTACCCGCTAATAAATAAGAATGCTGCCAGCGAAATATCGCCAGTGCCACGACATACAAACAACCGGAAAAAACAGTAACAACAGTGCCGGCCAGCTTGGCTTCTGGCGACAGAGAGGTGGCATACAGCGCCATGCCACTCAACGCACAAACAACAAGATTTATCAGGATAATGCCGATAACAACATAAGCACGCGTACGCTGCGCCTTATCGGCACGAATAGACAGAGGAACAAACCAGTCCAGCATAGCCAACGCAACTGCAAAACGCTGGCCTTGCCGGTATAACTTCACCGGGTTATATCACCATGCTGCGCGGCATACAGCAAACTGAGTATCGTCATACCGACAACTATAATTGTCAGCACCAACATCAATATCCAGGGCCTGAACGGAGGACGCTCACGGCGGAGGTGCGGCAAGTTCAGATACTCGGTGACACGTGCCATGTCTTCTTCAGACAATTTTGCCGCTGGCGTTGTTTCGGGCGGCCTGTTCACATCAGCAGGTTCATTCATATGGGAAGTCATTTTATACCGGTAATTATGCGGGATTACGCACTTCAAGCTACTGCGAGAACACCGGCAAGTCAATCTGACTACGGAGACCCGCCATAACAGATTTTTATAGGTAAACCGGGTTTTATCGGTAAACTGGGTAACAACAGAAACAATGAGACAACTGCATGCGCTTGGTAGTGATCAGCGGCAGATCCGGCTCTGGCAAGAGTACCGCCCTGCACGTACTGGAAGACGAGGGATTTTACTGTATCGATAACCTACCAGCCGGCCTGCTCGGACCATTGGTAGAACAGATGCAGCAGGAGGGCTATCCCACCTTGAAAGGCATCGCCGTCAGTATTGACGCGCGAAACACCGGGCGCGATCTCGCGCTGTTTCCCTCTATGCTGATCAAAGCCCGTGAACAGATGGATTGTGAAGTAATCTATCTGGATGCCAGACAATCCTCTCTGATCAAACGTTTCAGTGAAACCCGTCGCAAGCATCCACTGTCAGGCAACGGCGTAGACTTGGCAGAAGCCATCGATGCAGAAAAATCCCTGCTAGAACCGATTGCTGATCTCGCCTCATTGACCATCGATACCAGCAACCTCAACCTCTACCAGCTGCGCGATCTTGTACTGGGGAGAGTGGCACAACAATCTGGCGCCGAAGTATCTCTATTGTTTATGTCCTTTGGCTACAAGCATGGCATTCCGGTGGATGCAGATCTGGTATTTGATGTACGTTGTCTGCCAAATCCCTACTGGAAGCACGAATTGCGAGCCTATACGGGGCGAGACCAACCTGTGATTGAATTTCTGGATGCTGAAACTGAAGTACAAACCATGCGCAAGGATATTTACGACTTCCTGCAAAAATGGTTGCCGGCATTCAAACAAAACCGTCGTTATCTGACTGTCGCTATCGGCTGCACTGGCGGCCAACACCGTTCGGTTTATCTGTGCGAGAAACTGCACCAGCAATTCCTACAGCAGTACGCCTACACACAGGTAAGACACCGCGAACTGGCAGCTGTACGATGACAGAAACCACTCTCGATATTATCAATAAACTGGGACTGCATGCACGGGCAGCATCAAAGCTGACGAACCTGTGCGCGCGCTTCAATAGCAAAATTATTTTCAGCAAACTGGTTAACAATGAAAAAAAACAGCCAGCTGATGGAAAGAGCATTATGGCACTGATGCTGCTGGCCGCCGGCAAGGGAACGCAACTGCATGTGAGTTGCGAAGGCAAAGATGAACATGAAGCTATCGCCGCTATCAGTGAATTATTTGCCAACCGTTTTGACGAATCTGAATAAATACCAGCATTACAAACGCGTATAAAACCCATGCTGCTGCACGACTACTCCTTCCATTTCCAGATCCATCAAGGCTGATGCAATAACATCGACAGGCAGCTGGCAGCGCTGCAATAGCACATCCAGCGTCACTGGCGCGTGATCGATCAGCCGAAATACTCTCACAGCTTCACCAGACAATAACGAAGTCTTGCGGGCCAGCGTATCCAGCACTTCACATTCACGCTGCTTGAACGCCAATAAACCGCTGAGCTCATCCACAATATCCTGCGTGGTTTCGACTAATTTTGCACCTTGCCGAATCAAGGCATGACAACCGCGATGAAATACCGAACGCACAGAACCTGGCAGCGCAAACACTTCACGCCCCTGTTCATTGGCATAACGCGCCGTGATCAGTGAACCACTTTGCACACTGGCTTCAATAACCAGAGTTCCCAGACTAAGGCCACTGATAATACGGTTACGGCGTGGAAAATTTTGTGCGGTGGGCGGCGACGCTGGCGCAAACTCGCTGACAATTGCACCGCCACTGGCAATGATTTCCTCTGCCAGCTTTGTATGGCGGCGCGGATAGATTTCATCAATACCCGTAGCGATCACGGCGATTGTTTTTCCCCCGGCATTGATCGCACCGCGATGCGCAGCACCATCTATGCCCAGCGCCAAACCACTGGTAATCGCAAGCCCGTGTTTGGCCAGCGCCGTAGCAAACTCCTGCGCGAGTTCAAGACCGCTGGCAGACGCATTGCGACTTCCCACCAACGCCAATTGTGGGAGATGCAAACTATCAATACTGCCGCGCACGTATAACAGAGTGGGGGCAGCATGGGTTTGCGCCAGCAACACAGGATAATTTTTATCTTCGACAGACAACATCACTGCACCGGCAGCGCAGGATTTTTCCACATCACGCAATGCTTGTTGGCGCAATACACTACCAACACGCTCATCACGAAAATCCAGCCACAAAGCGGCTTGTTCCCGCTTTAACAATCCTTGCACTACAGTGGCAGGCAACGCCAGCAGCGGTTGTATGCCACCGACTTTTTCGAGCAGTACACGTTGGGACACAGGCCCCAATTCAGGAATGCGGTTTAGGGCCAGCCAGGGAAGCAGCGCTGAAATACTATCCATGTAAATATCCTTCCATGTAAATATCCTTTTCTCATCCTTGAGAAAGATTAGTCTAACAAAGTGCGTGCATTTATAAACCCATCGCACTACGCATGATTTTTTTCTTTACAACAGACATGGCATCAATGCCATGCATACCTGTATTGCGCAGCCAACGTACCGGTAACTCTTTACGCGCAAATAAACGCTGGAATAATTCCATAGTAGCAGCCATGGATACATTGGCGCCAAGGCGGCGACGCTGATAACGCTTCAGCACAAGCGGGTGAGCCGGCGGCAGCTGCTTCGCCAGCGCATCCAGCAATTCTTCTGCCAATACTTTTACATCCATAAAACCGAGATTTACACCCTGCCCGGCTAACGGATGGATAGTGTGGGCCGCATCACCGATCAACACCACACGCCCCTCATGATACGTTTTTGCGTGACGCTGGCGCAGTGGAAAAGCAAAGCGTCCACGCACTTCAATAATATTTCCCAACTTATGCTCAAACGCGTTGCCAAGCCGGGTGGCAAATTCTGCATCCGTCAAATCCAGCAATGCTTGCGCTGACTCCGGCGCGGTTGACCAGACAATGGAACTCCAATGCTCATCACCAGCGTTATCACGCAGAGGCAAAAATGCGAGCGGACCGTTAACCATAAAACGTTGACGCGCTATGCGTTCGTGTGGTTTTTCTGTTTTAACAGTGGCGACCACTGCGCTATGGCCATAATCCCACTCTACGGTTTTGATACCAGACAGTTTTCGCAAGACTGATTGCGCACCATCAGCAGCTATCACCAATTGGCAACGCACCGTAGTACCACTGCGTAACTCCAGCTCACAATATGTATTTTTTTTATCATCGTATAAACCAAAAACAGTATCCGGGCACAACCAACTTACATTGGATGCCTGTTGCAAACGCTGTTGCAAAGCCGCCACTACCAGACTATTTTCAACAATATGCCCGAGTGCTGGTTGCTGTAATTCTTCCGCATCAAAACAGACTTGCGCAGTACCCTCAGCGTCCCACACTTGCATGCGCTCGAACGGCGACAAGCGTTTTTCACGTATAAAATCCCAGACGCCCAACTGCTCAAAAAACTGTCGTGAAGCTGCACTGAGCGCCACTACGCGCGGATCAAAAAAATTATCCCGCAAAAATGGTTTGGTTTCTGTATTTTCAATAATGACAATACGATAATTCGAGTCTGCCAATGCGCATGCCAGAGCACTGCCCGCCATGCCGCCACCCACAATAGCAATATCACAGTCAAACTCATTCATAACCCGGTTGCCTCACGCGCAAACCACTCACGCAACCCCGGCAAAAAATCCAGCCCCAGCAAAGCTGCACTGCGCAACATCATCTGCGGTCGATGACGATTGGAAAAGAGACGCGGCAACCAGTCGCTGGCCGTGACGGTTTTTTGTTGGTCCCAGCGCTGTTTAGCAACATATTGTTGCAGCACAGCAATATCACCTATGTCGCTCCCATGCATGGTTGCCAACTGCAAACTGTCCACTAACGCCTGACAATCACGCATGATCAGATTAAAGCCCTGACCGGCTACAGGATGCAGGTGATGCGCCGCACTGCCCATCAATACCACACGCGAACGCACTTGCTCACGCGCCTGCACCAATGACAAGGGATAACAGTAACGCGCACCTACGGATAATAATTTCCCGCAGCGGCCACCAATTTTTTTCTGGACCTGCAATAAAAATTGCTCTTCCGGACATTGCACGACCTGATCAATATCACGGTCTGGCAATGTCCAGATCAATGCAGCACGATGCTTTTTTTCGCCCTGTTTTTCATAATCCCGCAGTGGCAACAGAGCAATCGGGCCCGTCTCGGTAAAACGCTCATACGCAACACCGCCATGCGGCAACTCAGTCACAATATTGGCAACCAGCGCATGTTGATCATAGGGAATATTGTCTGAGCCAATACCCAACTGTTGCCGCAACGCAGATTGCGCGCCGTCGGCCACCACCACCAGTTTTGCATCCAACTGGAAATGCGTCTCTGCCTTTATGGTCAGCGTCGCACAATGCGCTGACATGGTAGCCCGCTCAACCAATGCGGGACTGAACGCGTGAATATTTGCACCGCGTGACAATACGGCTTCCAGCAAACTATTGCCAAGAAAACGATTTTCGACAACATAACCCAAGGCCGACAAACCCGTGTCTTCCGCACTCATCAACATACCTAGCGGTCGCTTGCGTTCCGACACATGCACTTGCAGGATAGGTGTTGCATACGCTTGCAGATGTTGCCACAAGCCAAGACTATCGAGAATTTTTTGCGTGCTGCAGGACAATGCGGTGGCGCGCGCATCGAAACTGGGCACCAATAACTGTTCGGCGTTGGCCGTTTGCAGAGCATGTTGTTCAATCAAGGCTATCGATAAATCCGGCAGTTGCTGTGCCAGCAACAATGCAAGACCCGCACCAGCCATGCCGCCGCCAACAATCGCGACATCGACCGATACACTCATATTTTTTTCTTTTCCTTTGCTTTCCCCCTGGATTTTTCTTTTGTTTTTTCTTTTTTCTTTGCTGCTTCCATATCGGCAGGCAAATGCGGATGCTGCAATGCCATCCATGATTCAATTTCATCCACTGTTTTTGGTGCCAGTGATGTCATGATCTGGTTGCCGTCTTTTGTGACCACCACATCATCTTCAATACGGATACCGATACCGCGCCACTTTTTATCCACCTTCTTGTTGTGTGGCGACACATAAATACCCGGCTCAACCGTCAACACCATACCGGGCTCAAACACGCGCCATTCGCCGCCGCATTTGTAATCCCCGACATCATGCACATCCATACCCAGCCAATGTCCGGCACGATGCATATAAAAATCACGGTACGCGCCTTTTTTGATCAATGCACCGACTTTGCCTTTCAATAAACCCAGCTGCACCAAACCCTCTGTAATCACTTGCACAGTGATATCGTGTGGCTCATTCCAGTGGTTACCGGGCTTGATGACATCGATAGCAGACAACTGCGCTTTCAATACCAACTCGTACAATGCTTTCTGTTCACGTGAAAATTTACCATTCACCGGAAAAGTGCGCGTAATGTCTGACGCGTAGTGATCCAGCTCACAGCCAGCATCAATCAACACCAGATCACCATCACGCAAGGCATCACGATTCTCGACATAATGCAGAATACAGCCGTTATCACCACCACCAACAATGCAGGGATACGCCGGGAAACGCGCACCATTTTTGGCGAAACCATGCAGCAACTCTGCTTCCAGCTGGTATTCCATCATGCCGGGTTTGCAAATGGCCATTGTGCGTTTGTGCGCTTTTGCCGAAATTTCACCAGCGCGTTGCATCAACTGGATTTCCTGTGCGCTCTTGAACAATCTCAATTCGTGCAGGAAGTGGTGGAGATCAAGAAATTCCCCTGGCGGAATCGCACCGGAACGCACTTTATTACGAATGGCATTAACCCATTCCATCACGTGACGATCAAATTCACCGTCACGCCCCATGGCGTAATAAACGCGTTCACGGCCTTCGAGTAGACCGGGTAAAATTTCATCCAGATCATCAATGGGAAACGCGTCATCTGCATCGTAATTTTTACAAGCCCCTTCAGGGCCTGCGCGATAGCCATCCCATAATTCGCGTTCCGGATCACGATCACGGCAAAACATCACAAAGGCGCCGTGCTCGCGCCCTGGAATCAACACCGCCACTGCATCGGGCTCATTGAGGCCGGTCAGGTAATAAAAATCACTGTCTTGCCGAAAAGGAAAATGTGTATCGTTGTTGCGAACAATTTCATGTGCCGATGGAATAATAGCAATACTATTGGGCTCCATCATCGCCATCAGTCGCGTGCGACGCGCAGAAAATTCCTTACGCGGTAGTAGTGATTTCATGCATGGCCTTCTATTAAATGACTGCCTGTCAGGCGGCTTTCGCGATACAAATCCATTGCTGCCATGCGAACATATTCGCACAATTCAAAAAAATCGCGCTCGTTGCTGGCTGCATTTTCAGGATTGTTCAGTTCAGAACGCCTGCTTTCGGTTTCTTCAGCAGATTCACCATCATCGATCTGGCTGATCGCGGCAATATCATTCAGCACTTCCCGATCTTCTTCCGATAATTCACGCGTGATTGCAATAAAGCCGCAAACAAAATTTTCACTCCAGCGCGCGAGAGCTTGTGCGCGCACCGACAAAAATTCTTCGCCATCCGGCAGCAATAACTGGAAACCCAATTCACCGTCGGCAAGATCGCGTTCAACCAGTGTTTGCAGCGCAGACATGGCATCGCTGTGTTCGTCCAACTCGGCGCCATCCAGACACTCTGACAGATGTTCCAGCCAGGCAGTGTGGCTCGGCGCGATACCAGCGCAAGCCAGCCCGGTGATAGCGCCATGCAAGGCATCCGCAGCCATCTGCAACTGCAATTCCTGCAGACGGGTACTGAGTTGTTCATGGGTAATGGTTGCCACAATGGTCTCTTTTTAAGGCAGAAAACAAGCGCGCCATGCTACCACCCAGCCTGCACTTCTGCACGGGCGCGGCGGCAAAGACCGTGCATTTCCGGATTGAAAAACCTTGTGCATCAGCAGGTTGCAGCATGATGTTGACAATCTCCTTCATTGACCATTTGCCACCTGCTCACTTATAGTACCTTGTCACTTCAACCGCCGAGCCGTGGCCAATGAGCGCAGAACAGTTCAGAGCACTTGAGCATCAGGTAGACCAGTTGATCTACCGCTGTCACCAGTTGGAGCAGGAAAACCGCACGCTGCGCAGCCAGGAAAACACCTGGCGTAAAGAGCGCACGCGACTGGTTGAGAAAAATGAGCTTGCACGCACGCGTGTCGAGGCCATGATTCACCGTCTGAAAGCGCTGGAGCAGGAATACGGTTCCGGCGTCACCCAAGATAGCGACTAAGAGGAAGCCAGGATGAGCACACCGTCCACTGTGCGCTTGCGCATTCTTGACAACGATTATCAGGTGGCCTGCCCACCTGAGGAAAAGGAAGGTCTACTGACAGCAGCGCGCTATCTGGACGAAAAAATGCGCGCTATTCGCTCCGGCGGCAATGTAATCGGCACTGAACGCATTGCCGTAATGGTTGGATTAAATGTAGCTCACGAACTGTTGCAACACAGTGGACGCAGTGTAGGCGATGACCGTGAGCTGCAACGCCTGAGCGACAAGATCGCCCATGCTCTGGGCAATCAGTCGCAACTGGAACTGTAATTACACTATCTCAATCAATGTACTCGAACGCTTTGACAACGCGCTGGGCTCCATCGGTGCGCTGGGCAACGGCTGCCGCACGATCCGCTTCTTGTTGTGTGACCAGACCCATCAAGTAGATCACGCCATTCTCGGTAATCACCTTGATGCGCTGTCCATTCACATCATTGTTGAACGCATATTTGGTCTTGATCTTCGTGGTCAGCCAACTGTCATAGCTACGCGCGCCAAACGAAATGTTGGGGCCTACGGTCAGCGCGTTCTGCACCTGACGCACCTTCTGCACTTTGGAAGCGGCAGCAGCGGCCTTGCTGCGCAATTCATCCGTAGCGACCTGACCAACCAGCAACACCACACCATTAAAGCTGACGACATCGAAATGCCCTTTGCGCATTTCAGGACCTACTTTTTTGATATTGACCAACGTCACGTCTTCAATATGGTCATCATCCAGCACGGTTCCCAATGTGCGTGTGCCAGGATTCTGGCGAATCGGTCCATCGCTGGTAGCATCCATCACAGGGGCACAAGCACTCAACGCGACTAACATAAGAATTGTCTTAAAAAATACAGCAAAAAAACGCATGATCATGTTCCTCCAAACATCTGGTATTCAATCAATTCGCACAGCGCAAAAGATAGCAGTAAATGATTTTCATAGATACGAAAACGCGACTCCATAGGCACCCGGATTTCAATATCACGATCCGACAACAACACTGGCAAATGGCCGCCATCCTGTGCGGTAACGGCAATAACCACCATGTCACGCTCGTGTGCTGCCGTTATCGCATTCAACAGGTTTGCCGGGATACCTGTGCGGGTAAAAATCACCAGTCGATCACCAGCCTGACCCAGCGCATGTATCTGACGGGCAAACGCATCATTGAGACCATAGTCATTTTCAATCGCTGTGAGCATCGCGCTACTATTGTCCAACACAATGGCGGGCAAACCAGGGCGTTCACGTTCCCCCTGATTCATTAAAGTGGTGGCAAAAAATTGTGCGTTCAATGATGAACCGCCATTGCCGCACACCAGCACTTTTCCTTCGGCTAACAGGCATTCGGTCAGCGCCATACCGGCACGCACCAGCGATGGCGTGATCGCCTCCACGCAATCGATTTTGGCATTGATGCTGTTGTGGAACATCTGCTCCACCAGGGTTTCATATTCCATCGCGGCTCTATCCAGCTTGTGATTCAGGCAGCCATTCTAGCGCGGGGCATCAGGCATAAACTATTTATGCCAAAATCTTGTATAAAGCCACATTCAACTGCTATCGGATAACCATGTTCACTCATCGGAAAAATCCACTGACCGTACCCCTGTTGCTGAGCACCCTGCTTGTCGTCGGCTGCGCTTCAGAGCCCAAGCCTATTTCTCATGATTTGCGTGAACATCTTGGCAAGGTCTATCTGAACAGCGCGGGAGCAACCGGAGAAACATTTTTTCACACCGACTTCAAGAACGGCAGCGTCATGGGCGACGCCGGCAAGAATGCAGTCGATGCACTGGATCAATGCCTCGGAGGAGCACTGATGGGAGGCAGCCTGGCTCCCGTGATATTGATGGCCTGCGCGCCGATTAACGTTCCGATGGCCATGATGAAGGCGCACACACCCAGCAGTAAACCTGAGATATCGAAAGAAGAACTTGCCGATGTCGAGGAAAAAACCACCGCAATTCTGCAACATGCTGATTTGACTCCTGCATTAGTAGCCACTATTGACGACGAGAGTCAGCACAACGCCTATCTGACGCATTATGAAATCAGTCACGGTGTACTGCCGTCACCTGAAAATGGCGAAACCATCATTGAAGTAGCGGCAAAATGGGATTACCAAACGGTGGCAGAAATCCGGATTATCGAAGCCGGATTTGAGAGTGATGCGGGCAAAGCGCCTTTATTGCATTTTTCCATGACAGCAGAAGTGAAACTGGTTGAAACAAAATCCGGATCGGTGCTGGACAAGCAGGAATACCGCTACGATGGCAAGCCCCAACCCTATAAATTCTGGTTTAGCAATGAGCCTCCTATACTGCCTGAAGAGATCAAGAAAGCTAACGTAGCACTGGCAAATAAAATACTTGATAAAGTTTTTATCAAATAAATTTTTACCCGCCCAAAAAAACCCCGGCACATGACCGGGGTTTTGTACTGCTTCTGTAGCAATTATTTCAAACCCGCCGCATCACGCAACGCGGCAGCTTTATCGGTTTTTTCCCACGTGAATGTCACGTGATCGTGGCCGTTGTAGCTGATGGTTTCCGAATTGCGCCCAAAGTGACCGTAAGAAGCCGTTGGACGATAGATCGGGTGCAGCAGATCCAGTTGTTTGGTCAAACCATACGGACGCAGATCAAAAAATTCACGCACCAGTTTGATAATAGTTTCATCCGACACTTTGCCCGTACCAAAGGTGTTGATAGAAACAGAAGTCGGCTCTGCCACACCAATTGCGTAAGACACCTGGATTTCACAACGGTCTGCCAAACCGGCAGCCACAATATTTTTTGCCACATAACGGCCAGCATACGCAGCAGAGCGATCCACTTTAGATGGATCTTTGCCGGAGAATGCACCACCGCCGTGACGCGCCATACCACCGTAGCTGTCGACAATAATTTTGCGACCGGTCAAACCGCAATCGCCCATCGGGCCACCGATTTCAAAACGGCCGGTCGGGTTAATGTAGATTTTGGTTTCTTTTGACATCCACTGTTCAGGAATCACGTGTTTGATCACGAGATCCATCACACCATCATGAATATCTTTATCGCTTACATCGGCTGCGTGTTGTGTGGAAAGCACGATCGCATCCACCGCAACAGGCTTGCCATTTTCATAACGGAACGTGACTTGTGATTTGGCATCCGGACGCAACCACGGCAACAAACCGGATTTACGCGCTTCAGCCTGACGCTCTACCAGACGATGTGCATATTGAATCGGTGCCGGCATCAACACATCGGTTTCGTTCGCGGCATAACCGAACATCAAACCCTGGTCGCCTGCACCCTGGTCTTCCGGCTTGGCGCGGTCTACACCTTGCGCGATATCCGGTGATTGCTGGCCGAGCAAATTCAAAACACCGCAAGTGCTGCCATCGAAATACACATCAGAACTGTGGTAGCCAATGTCATTAATCACGCCGCGAATAATTTTTTCGTAATCGACAACCGCTGTCGTCGTGATTTCACCCGCCACAATCGCCACGCCGGTTTTCACCAGCGTTTCGCAGGCTACACGGGCATATTGATCCTGCTCCAGAATCGCGTCGAGAATGGCATCCGATACTTGATCGGCCATTTTGTCCGGGTGGCCTTCGGAGACCGATTCAGACGTAAACACGGAATATTCAGACATTGACGCAACTCCTATCTATAAAAATAAAAAACTAACTGAGTGTAGAAAAAGACGGCAGCTTGCGCGCCGCATGGATCTGGATCTGGAAGCCATTGCGCAGCGCCAGATACTGGCTGTGCTCGCAGGCCAGATTCGCTTGTGCAAGCCAGCCTGTGAGCTCATTCGGATCAAAGCCAAGCCAGATGTCACCGCAAGACTCCCGCACCCAGCTCTGCTGGTGGTGGGAAAGTTCGCAGATGAGCAACACGGCATTGGCAGGTAATAACTGGCCAATAGCGGCGATCACTTCCGCCGGCGAAGGCGTGTGGTGCAGCACCATGTTCAACACCACACAATCGGGGCCCAAGGTGACAGGCAGATGACTGATCTCACCGCAGCGCAGTTGGACGTTCTTGAGTTGGTGGGTGCTCACATAATCAGCAGCCTGTGCCAGCATTGGCTGGTTATTATCCAGCCCCAGCACTTTTTCAAAACGCTCCGCCAACTCACCGAGAAACTGACCATTGCCAGGGCCTATCTCCAGCGCCAGTTTTCGCGACGGCAGATCGAGGTTATCCAGCAGTTGCGCCACCGCCAGACCATACAATTCATAGTCGGCAATCTGTTCCTGTTGCTGACGGAACAGCGCGGCGTTTTCTTCAAAAAAGCTATGCGAGCTGGCGATGCGCTCATGCTGCACTTCCAGCAAGCGGGCCGCCACATCGGCTTCCAGCGGCATCTGGTCAAGGCTGGCAAACAGCGCCTGCTGTAACTCGGCCTGATCCGATTCAGCGGCAGCAGCACGGCGATAAAAAATGGTATTGCCCTCACGTCGAGTAGCCACCAGATCGGCCTGCGCCAGAATCTTCAGGTGGTGACTCATACCGGATTGCTTGACCGCTAACAGATAACACAACTCCAGCACAGCAAAGGAATCCTGCTTCAACAGACGCAGCACCGACAGCCGCAGCGGGTCGGCAGCGGCTTTCAGATAGCTGGCCAACGACAGCATGTCACTGTCGCCAGCCGGAAGCTTGATATCAAGAGAATGGAGGGTGTCGGTCAACATAGGCCGACGATATTAGCAGAGCTTCAACCTATATCAAAGAATTTTGATATAGGCCCACGAGAGCGATGGCTTTATACAAAAGAGGTCAGTGGGCCGTAGTACCAGCCTGGTCACCCTGCTGTGCAATGGCCTGCTGAAACAACGCATCAAAATTGATAGGAGGTAACATCAGTGGCGGCAGCGTGCCACGCGCCAACAGACTGTCAATCACTTCACGTGCGTAAGGAAAGAGAATCGTCGGGCAGTTGGCGCCAGCCACTTGCCGGATTTGCTCTTCAGTCAGTCCCTTCATCAGGAATACACCAGCCTGCTGCACTTCCACCAGAAACGCCGGCTGGTCATCCAGCTTGCCGGTGATGGTGATCGTCAATACCACTTCGTAACGATCGTCATTCATGGCTGTGGTAGTGGTAGAAATTTCCTGCTGTATTGCCGGCTTCCAGGTTTTACCAAACACGGCCGCACCCTGCGGCGATTCAAACGAGACGTCCTTGATATAAATGCGCTGGATACCGAATTGCTGTTCTTGTTCTGACATACCAAACCTCTAAAATATCGATAAAAAATAGTAAAAAATATTACGCCGTCAGCAAACTATCCAACTCACCCGCTTTTTCCAGCGCATACAAATCATCGCAACCACCGATATGTTCGCCGTTGATCCAGATTTGTGGCACAGAGGTACGCCCGCAAAGCGCTGTCATTTCTGCTCGTAAATCTGCACGACCATCGACAACAATTTCTTCGAAAACCACTTCTTTTTTGCGCAACAGTGCTTTGGCACGCATGCAGTATGGGCACCAGTCCGAGGAATAAATGGTTACAGCAGTCATGGAAAAATCAGTCGCCTTTGACGACGGGTAAATTGGATGCGGTCCATTCGCTCATGCCGCCGGTCAAACGCATGACATTGAACCCAGCGTGTTTGAGTGTGCGACCAATCGATGCGCTGTGCTGACCGATTTTATCGACCAGCACCAGCGGGCGGGCTTTGTCCAGCTCTGCCATACGATCAGCGATTTTGGCGAAAGGAATATTGAGCGCGTCCACAACATGGCCTTCACGGAATTCTTTGGGCTCGCGCAAATCGATGACCAGTGCGTTGGCGTTATTGACCTGAAAGGTCAGCTGATGCACAGAAATACTGTCACCGGCACGGCGATTCTCGTTCCACATGAACAGCGCAACCAGCGCTAGCAAAGTGCCTACCAACGGCCATTGGGCGGAGACGAAAATCAGGAATTGGGTCATGCGTTTGCTCGGTCAAGACGGGGTGAATCGGGAGGGCGGCAGTATACACGGCAACAGTGAGCCACAAAAAAGCCCGCTTTCCCATATCGCCCTCCTTCCGTAAGATAGCCGGCTCATATAACAGCCTGCTGACCCAGACATGACAACAGCTCCCAAGCCACTCGTCCTACTGATTCTCGACGGATTCGGCCACCGCGAAGAAATTGAAGACAACGCCATCGCCGCTGCCAATACACCGGTATGGGATGCGTTATGGCGCGATTGCCCGCGCAGCACCATCTCTGGCTCCGGTCTCGATGTCGGCCTGCCCGATGGCCAGTTCGGCAATAGCGAAGTGGGCCACATGACGCTCGGCGCCGGCCGCATCGTGTACCAGCAACTGACGCGTATCGACAAAGACATCGCTGATGGCACGTTCTTCCAGAATCCGGCTTATTGCGAGGCAATCGACAAGGCCGTTACCGCCGGCAAAGCCGTGCATATCTGGGGCTTGCTATCGGATGGTGGCGTACACAGCCATGAAAATCACATACTCGCTATACTCGACATGGCAGCGAAACGCGGCGCAAAACAACTGTATTTGCACGCCTTTCTTGATGGCCGCGACACCCCGCCGCGCAGCGCAGAAACCTCCATCAAACTCGCACAAGACAAACTGGACACGCTCGGCGTTGGCCGTTTTGCCAGTATTTGTGGGCGTTATTACGCGATGGACCGCGACAAGCGCTGGGATAGAGTTGAGGCCGCTTATGACATGCTCACCGCAGGCACAACGGCTTTCCACGCTGCCACCGCCGTGCAAGGATTAGTTGATGCCTATGCCCGCGACGAAAACGACGAGTTTGTAAAACCGACAGTGATCGGCGAAACGGTTTCGTTAAATGACGGTGACGCCGTGATTTTTATGAACTTCCGCGCCGACCGTGCCCGTCAACTCACGCGCGCTTTTACTGACGCCGGCTTTGATGGGTTTGTGCGCAAAAAATCACCAACACTCGCAGCTTTTGTCATGACTAGCGAATACGCCGCCGATATTCCGGCCTTGTGCGCCTACCCACCAGCCACACTGAAAAACTCACTGGGGGAATATCTGGAAAACCTGAACAAAACCCAACTGCGTATTGCTGAAACGGAAAAATACGCGCACGTCACATTCTTTTTCAGCGGCGGACGCGAAGCGTTATACAAGGGCGAAGAACGCATTCTGGTGGACTCACCTAAAGTGGCTACCTACGACCTGAAACCGGAAATGAGTGCCTTTGAAGTCACCGACAAGCTGGTCGCAGCCATTGGCAGCGGCAAATTTGATGTGATTATCTGCAACTACGCCAATGGCGATATGGTCGGGCATACCGGCATTTTCAGCGCCGCTGTAAAAGCCGTGGAAGCGCTGGATCAATGTGTCGGGCGTGTGCGGGATGCCGTACTGGCTGCTGGTGGCGAATGTCTGATCACGGCCGATCATGGCAACTGCGAGCAGATGCACGACCACGATGTTCATCAGGCACATACTCAGCATACTTGTGAACAGGTTCCGTTTTTGTATATCGGCAAACGTTCTGTGCAGATAAGTGATAATGGTACACTCGCAGACGTCGCACCCAGCATGCTGGCCTTGATGGGCTTGCAACAACCGGAAGAAATGGGCGGCCGCAACTTATTGGCCATCCACTAAGCGCAGCGGTCTACATATCCAGAGCAAGGAGAAGTTTTAATGAAAGCACACCGTATCATTCTGGCAACTGCGTTGGTTGCCCTAGCTTTCAATGGCGTATCAGCTGAAGGCCAAACCGCCGCTGAGAAGAAAACCGCAAGAATCAAAAAAGAAGCAGAGCTCGCTGCACAACAAGCACCTGCTAAAACTCCTGCTCCAGCAGCCACACCAGCTTCTAAAACGCCGGCAGCAGATAGCAATGAAAAGAAAATTGCTGAAATGCAAAAGTCCATCGAACAATTGCGCGCCGATATCGAAAACATCAAAGCAGCTCGCAACGAATTGCAAGTCAAGCTGGAAAAATCTGACAAAGACATTGCTGCCCAGATGATGAAGATAGAAGATATCAAAAAAAAACTGACTGAAAAAAAACAGGCCGCTGAGGCACTTGCCAAAGAAAAAAAGCAGTAAGTGATTCCATCGCCGATCAGCGGGAGCATATCGGCCAGCAATTACGTGCACTTTATGAAGCCGGCACACAATCGCAATTACGCCTATTACTGAATCAGGATGAAGCCAGCACGCTGTCGCGCAATATGCGCTACAGCGAATACCTGTTTGCCGCGCGGCGCGAAAAAATGCAGGTTTACGTTGATGCCATCAAACGTCTGGCCGACATAGAACAACAAACTGCTATCGCCATTGCAGAATTACAGGCGACACAAACCACACTCGAACAAGAACGCACACAGCTATTGGCACAGCAACAAGAACGCCAGAAGCTGGCTGTAGAAGCGGATGCCGAGCTGGAAACCAAAGGCACTGCGCTAGCAAAGATAGAGCGGGATCGCGCAGCGCTGCAAAAAATCATCGACCAGATCGAGAAACAACGCGCCCTGGCTGAAGCGCAAGAGGCCAAACGCCAACAAGAAAAACAACAGCAAGAAGAAACCTTGCGTCAGCAGAAAGAACAGGAAAATATTGCAGAGAGCGCGCGTCTTGCTGAACAGAAAAAAGAACAGCAAACACAGAAAACATCGCCTGCTGTCACCGCAGAGCCGGAACCTGTGCGAGAAAAAACTGCAATGCCAACCTACAGCGCGGAAGATCTGGCGCGCTTACAATCCAAAACATTTATGCAGCGCAAAGGCAACTTGATGTGGCCCGTGCAGGGTAAAGTCATCAACAAATTTGGAGATCAGCGCCAGGGTAGCGTGACGTGGGATGGCCTGCGTATTCAATCACCCAGCGGCAGCGATGTGCACGCCATACACGGTGGCCGTGTGATGTATGCAGATTCACTACCTGGTCAAGGATTGTTGATGGTGCTGGATCACGGTGACGGTTACATGAGTCTGTATGCACACAATGATGTGTTGCTGCATGAAGCCGGAGAATGGGTGCAGCCGGGTGATGTGATTGCCCGTGTGGGCAACAGTGGCGGTGAAAAAGAGTCCGGACTGTATTTTGAAATACGCCAAAACGGTGAACCTGTTAATCCAATACCCTGGCTAATGAAGCGCTAAACATGCAAACCCTGAATTTAAAAATATTGAATTTAAAAACACTGCTGCAATTTTTACCTCCACGTGAACGCACTGCACACAAAGGCATGTTCGGCCATGTGATGATTATCGGCGGCGATACCGGTATGGGCGGCGCAGTGGCACTAGCAGCAGAGGCAGCGGCTCGCACCGGCGCGGGCCTCATCAGCGCGGCGACACGGCCTGAACATGTAGCAGCCATCCTTGCACGCCGACCAGAAATTATGGCGACCGGTGTGACATCAGGCCAGGCGCTGGAACCCTTGCTGGCGCGCCCCACCTTGCTGGTGGTCGGGCCAGGCCTCGGGCGTAGCGCATGGTCAGAGCAGATGCTGCAACAAGCCACCTTGTGTGGTTTGCCGCTAGTACTGGATGCTGACGGCTTGAACATGCTCGCCGCTGGCCGTGTGGTACGGGAATCCAAACGCGACAACTGGATTCTGACACCGCACCCTGCTGAAGCCGCTCGACTACTGGGCATCGCCACCGCTGAAATCCAGCAGGATCGTCCTGCCGCTGCGCTCGCGCTACAACAACGCTACGGTGGTGTGATAGTACTGAAAGGTGCTGGCACACTGGTGTGTGGAGCAGATGGCGCAATCAGCCTATGCAACGGTGGCAATCCGGGTATGGCCTCCGGCGGCATGGGCGATGTGCTGTCCGGCATCATCGGCAGCCTGCTGGCGCAAGGGCTGGGATTGCTTGATGCAGCCAAACTCGGCGTATGTCTGCACGCGGAAGCCGCAGATATTGCCGCTGCCAAACAGGGCGAACGCGGTCTGTTGGCCAGTGACTTGATTGCACAGCTGCCCAAACTGATTAACCCATAGGGGGTCGTTAATCCCTGATCGGATGCCCATTGCTATTGTGGTTATAATGTACGCGTGCGCCAGGGGGCGCCATCTTTGCGCAGATTGCGCCTCTAGCTGACACAAGGTAATACCATGACTGACGAAACTACCTCGCCTGTCGCATTTCGCGACCTGGGCCTGCCCGCTGCAATGCTCGATGTACTGAGCAAAATCGGCTACGAAACCCCTTCCGCTATTCAAGCCCAAACTATTCCACTACTGCTGGAAGGCCGCGATTTACTCGGTCAGGCACAGACCGGCACGGGCAAAACCGCTGCATTCGCGCTGCCGATTCTGGCGCAGCTGGATATGGCCAGCAAAAAAACGCAGGTGCTGGTACTCGCACCCACCCGCGAACTCGCGATTCAGGTCGCTGAAGCGTTTCAAACCTACGCGGCATTTATTCCCGGCTTTCATGTACTGCCGATTTACGGCGGTGCGAGCTACACCGGTCAATTGCGTCAATTGAAACAGGGCGCGCAAGTTGTGGTAGGAACGCCGGGGCGCGTGATGGATCACATGCGTCGCGGCACACTGGATTTGTCGCATCTCACCAATCTCGTGCTGGATGAAGCCGACGAAATGTTGCGCATGGGTTTTATCGACGACGTGGAATGGATTCTGCAACAAACACCACCGGAACGTCAGATTGCATTGTTTTCCGCCACGATGCCGCGCGAAGTACGCCGCATTGCGACACAACATTTGAACAATCCCGCTGAAATCACTATCGCATTAAAAACCACCACCGCTGCCACCATTCGCCAGCGTTACTGGATGGTGAGCGGCATGCACAAACTCGATGCACTCACACGCATGCTGGAAGCAGAAGAATTCGACGGCATGATTATTTTTGTGCGCACCAAAACGTCTACCGTTGAACTGGCAGATAAATTGCGCGCGCGTGGCTACAGCTGCGCGGCATTGAATGGTGATATTGCACAAAACCAGCGCGAACAAACGGTTGCGCAAATCAAGAACGGTAAAATTGACATTCTTATCGCAACCGACGTAGCTGCACGCGGTCTCGATGTAGAACGCATCAGTCACGTGATCAACTACGATATCCCGACTGACACCGAAGCCTATGTGCATCGCATTGGCCGTACCGGTCGCGCCGGTCGCACTGGCGATGCCATCCTGTTTGTAGCACCGCGCGAAAAACGCCTGTTGTTTGCCATTGAAAAAGCCACGCGCCAGCCCATCGAAATCATGGAGTTGCCGTCAGCAAAACTGATCAATGACAAACGCATCACCAAATTCAAGCAGGGCATCACCGAAGCGATCGACAAAGGCGGTCTTGATCTTTACCGTGATCTCATCACCCAGTTTCAACACGAGAATGGTCTGGAACTGGAAGTGATTGCTGCCGCACTGGCTGCGATGGCGCAGGGCGGTGCTGAATTATTGTTGAACGAAAAAGAATTGCCACGCGCAGTTGCACCAACATTCGATGATCGTGATCGTGCACCGCGCCGTGACCGCTCAGATCGCGATGGTGAACGCGGCGGTAAGCGCCCCCCGCGTGGCGACAAGCCGTCACGCGAACTGGAAGAAGGCATGTCGCGTTTCCGTATCGAGGTCGGTCATGAACACAATATCAAACCGGGCAACATTGTCGGTGCGATTGCCAATGAAGCGAATCTGGATAGCAAACACATAGGCCATATCGGCATTCATGATGATTACAGCACGGTTGATCTGCCATCCAGTATTGCAGCCGACGTGGTGCAGCAACTGAAAAATGTGCGTGTGGCTGGCCGCCCTATGAATATTGCACCGTTCAGTGAAGGAAAATCCGGCAGCAGCACCAAAAAAAGTTTTGGCGACAAGAAAACCTTCAGCGACAAAAAACCTTTCGGCGATAAAAAAGTCTTTGCCGATAAAAAACCTTATCTGGATACCAAACCAGCAGGCCGCGCACCGGTCAGCAAAGAGTTCTTTACTAAAAAAGACAGGCCAGCAAGCTCAGGCAAAGTGGCAGGCGAAGTGAACGGCAACAGCGTGGATTATGTGCCACCTTCTGACAAGAAAAAAACATTCCGTGCGCGCAGCGCAGCTGGTGCTTTACCAACGATTCGCTTTCCCAGCGACAGCAATCGCCCAGCCACTGAACGTCCGCCGGTAAAAATCACCAAAAAATCCGATCTGCCTAAAAAATCTGACGGCAAGCCGCCGAGCAAACCGTTCAAGAAAAAGTAATTCAGAAACAGAACAGATCAGCTGAAAGGATTCACTGCTCTGGCACGTGTAGCGGCACTCTCGATAATACTGTGCCGTTCCGCGTTATCTGCTTGCGACCAACGGGTAATTTCTTCTGCACTGCGGTAACAACCTACACAGATATCATTTTCATCCAGCGCACAGATGGAAATACAGGGTGAATCAATCAATACTTCGCTCATAAAACCTTTCGCTCATTTACCCGTTTTGCATTATTCAGTCGTCTGTTGATAACCAGTCTTCCGGCATGATTTTGCCTTGGGTTTTTTGCGCCAGCAATTCCACACCGGTTGAGATATGTTGCCCCAACACGCGATTCATGAGATTAACAATAATAATCGCTGTTACACCCCAGATTTCATAACTCTTTTCATCACTCTGCCACTGCCAGCATGGCACAGCTACCGAATGTCCGTTGACGGTGCCACGATCCGTGCGCATACGTTCATCGCGCAAGAAAAAGGCTAATGGCACCCGGAAAATGCTGTCCAGCTCATCCGGATTCGGCGTGAGAACAATATCCGGTGCGATAATTCCCACCACCGGCGTCACTTTCACACCGAAGCGCGTCACCATCGGATCCAGTTGCCCAAGCACTTCTACTGCTGATGGCTGCAAATCAATTTCTTCGTGACTTTCACGCAAAGCGGCAGCGATAAAACTTTCGTCCGATGGATCAATTTTTCCACCCGGCAAGGCCACTTCACCGCGATGACTTTTCAAATGATCCGCACGGCGCGTCAGAATCAACTGCGTATCCGGTTCGTTGGTAAATGCCAGCAATACGGCCGCCTCCGAACGAAAACTCGTTTCACGCCAGTGATCCACTGCTTGCAAACTGGCTAATCCTTGTCGCAGCTCTTCTAACATATCCATCAGTTCAGCATATCAATCAAACATATTTCTCAGACTGGCCATGGTATCACGCGCTTTTTTCTCCTGCTGCTCCGGCGGCAGTGCATGACCGCCACCTTCACGCTGCAAGTCTTCGTCCGGCAACTCATCAAGAAACCGGCTCGGTGTCGGCTCATTCACCTGCCCATACTGCTTGCGTTTCTGCGCCAGCGTCAATGTGAGTGTCCGCTGTGCTCTTGTGATTCCTACGTAAGCCAGACGACGCTCTTCATCAATCTGGTTGGTTTCGATACTGTTGCGGTGCGGCAACAATTCCTCTTCCCAGCCCATGATAAACACATGCGGAAACTCCAGCCCTTTCGCCGCATGCAAGGTCAATAATTGCACGCGATCAAAATCCTCTTCCTCTTCCTGCCGCTCCAGTAAATCACGCAAGATCAGTTTGCTGATCGCATCACGCAAATAATCGTTGCCGTCGCGCGCACTGTCGGTGTCATCTTCTTCGCTGATTTTCAGCGAGCGCCCCAGTGACTCAATCAGATAGCGCACATTATCCATACGCCGCTCCGCCATGTTGGCACTGGAAGAATTCTGGTGCAGCCAGGCTTCGTAACCGATGTCATCAATCATTTCATTGATCACTGCCACCGGATCATCTTCGGCACAACGGCGGCGGATGCCTTCCATCCAATGCACAAACTGGCGCAGCCGATCCAGCGCCTCGCCACCGAGCACCGATTCAATGCCGATCTCGTTAATCACGGTAGCAAGACTGCTGTCACGATTCTGCGAATACAATCCCAGTTTCTCCAACGTGCCGGGACCAATCTTGCGGCGCGGGACATTGATGATGCGCAGGAAAGCGTTGTCATCGGCCGGGTTCGCCAACAAACGTAAGTAAGCCATGACATCCTTGATTTCTGCGCGCGAAAAAAACGACGTGCCGCCGGTGATGTTGTACGGAATCTGCAATTGTTGCAGATGCATTTCCAGCAAGCGCGCCTGATGGTTGCTGCGATACAGCACAGCAAAATCGCGAAACTGCTCACGCTGTTGCAAACGCTGCGCCAGAATTTCGGTAGCAACGCGCTCGGCTTCTGCATCTTCATTCGCGCAATGGATAATGCGGATAGGATCACCGTAACCCAGTTCGCTCCACAAGGCTTTCTCGAATTCATGCGGGTTATTCGCGATCAACTGGTTGGCCGCTTTTAAAATCCGGCCACAGGAACGGTAATTCTGTTCCAGTTTGATCAACTTCAATGCGCGAAAATCGTGCTGCAGTTGCGACAGGTTTTCCGGCTTGGCGCCGCGCCAGGCGTAGATAGACTGATCGTCATCGCCCACGACGGTCAAACCGCTGCGGTGACCGACCAGTTGCTGCACCAGTTTGTACTGGCCAGAGTTGGTGTCCTGATACTCATCCACCAACAAATAGCGGATACGCAAATGCCAGCGCGACAATGCGTCCGGATTATTTTCAAACAATTGCACCGGCAGTGAAATCAGGTCATCAAAATCCACGGCGTTATACGCTTTCAAAGAGCGCTGGTAGCGCTCATACAATACCGCCAGATTCATCTCACCCGGTGTAGCGGCGCGACTGATCAACGCTGCCGGTGTCTGCAATTCATTTTTCCAGCTGGAAATACTCTGCTGCGCGAGTTCGACATAATCGTTATCCACGTCACCGCTTTTCATCAGCAATTCGCGCAACAGCGCTTGCGCATCCTGCTGGTCAAAAATCGAAAAACCGCTTTTGTAACCGAGTGTAGCTAATTCGCGGCGGATAATATCCAGCCCGAGTGAATGGAAGGTAGAAATCTGCAAGCCGCGCGCTTCGCCACCCAATACTTTTCCCACCCGCTCCTTCATTTCTTTTGCAGCTTTGTTGGTAAACGTCACCGCGGCAATATGGTTCGCCTTCATGCCGCACTCGCGGATCAGATAGGCGATTTTCTCGGTGATCACCCGCGTCTTGCCACTGCCCGCACCGGCCAATACCAGCAGGGGACCGTCGATATAACGCACCGCTTCGCGTTGGCGCGGGTTGAGGGAGGGAGAGGCACTCATAGGCTGGACACAGGACAAGGGCAAACCGGAACACGGCTGCGTATTTTACCAGCTTGGCAGCCGCCTCTCACCGCGTAATATGCACGCCAACCAATAATGCCCCGGAGAGTCGCAATGCGCTTTGCCTTCCACGCCACCATGTGCCCCATCGACCACTACATTCCACAGGCCAAGGCGGCGGAAGCCATGGGTTATCACGGCTTCACCTTCCCGGACAGCATCTGCTACCCGCAGATCGCCGATACCAAATACCCGTACAACGAAGATGGCTCGCGCAATTTTCTCGAAGGCACACCATTCCTGGAACCGTTCTGCGCCATTCCGTGGCTGGCCGCTGTTACCGAACGCATCCGTTTCACCACCAGCGTGGTGAAACTACCGATCCGCCATCCGGTGCATGTCGCCAAACAGACCGCCACCATCGCCAGTCTGTCGAACAACCGTTTTGCACTGGGCGTGGGCATTTCACCGTGGATTGAAGATTTCCAGATCTGTAACGAACGCTGGGAGAGTCGCGGCCCACGCATGGATGAAATGATCGCCATTATTCGCGGCTTGATGACGGGCGATTATTACGGTCATGATTCAGCAAACTACCAGATTCCTGCAGCAAAAATTTGCCCGGTGCCGAGTAAACCCGTGCCGATTCTGCTCGGCGGTCATGCCGATGTCGCCCTGAAACGCGCGGCGCGAATCGGTGACGGCTGGATACACGCAGGCGGTTCTTACGACACGCTGAAACCGCTGATCGAAAAACTGAATAACTTCCGCAAGGAATACGGCACCGATAACAAACCGTTTGAAATCCACGCCGTTACCGGCGACGCATTCA
>DATIDQ010000120.1:0-3310 GCA_035456205.1 Pseudomonadales bacterium | reverse complement strand
ATCTTGTGATTATTCTTGGCGTCAGTTTCTCGGCCTACAGCCGCAATAAAACTCCACCCACCATCGAAGTCACTCTTGCACAACACGCCGACAAATCTGCACCGGACAATGCCGACTATCTGGCACAACACCATCAGGAAGCCAGCGGCACACTCGACAAGAAATCCGAATTGACAACCGACAAACGCGCAGATTTTGCCGACACCTCTATCCGCGAAGTGGATCCGGATCAACAAAAACGCAAAGCCATCAGCGAAACAGCGGATAACCAACAAATCATATCGACTACCAGCAACACCAACAAAACCATAGCGCAGAAAAAACCGACAAAAGAGACAGAAGTTCGCAAGGAACAAATTGGAGAGGACGAAGAGGAAACCGTTACCAATAGTGAAATTGCCAGCTTGCAAGCCAAACTGGCACAACAGCGTCAAGCCTATGCCAAACGGCCGCGCATCAAAACACTGACATCGGTAGCCACTCGCGCCAGTGTGGATGCGGAATACCTGAATCTATGGCAGGAAAAGATTGAACTCATCGGCAATCTGAATTACCCGACAGAGGCGCGGCAAAAAAAAATATATGGCCAGCTACGGTTAGTTGTATCACTGTTACCGGACGGTTCCTTACACAATATCGAAGTACTGGAATCTTCCGGGCAACGCATACTGGATGATGCTGCAATTCGCATCGTACGGCTTGCTGCACCCTTCGCACCATTTCCACCCGAGTTGCGTAAAGACGTTGATCAACTCGAAATTATCCGCACCTGGAAATTTGAAAAAGGCGATAAGTTATCAAGTCAATAATTGCGTTTGACTATGGTTTACGCCATATCGGCACAGCAGTCGGTCAACCACTGATCGGCAGCAGCAATCCGGCTGGCGTGATACGCGCACGCGATGGCGTGCCCGACTGGTCCGCTATCGAAAAATTATTGCAAGAATGGCAGCCGGATTTATTGTTAGTAGGGTTGCCGCTGAATATGGACGGCAGTGAAAGCCCGATGTCAGCACGTGCACAAAAATTTTCACGCCAACTGCACGGCAGATTCAATATTCCGGTCGAATTGGTAGATGAACGCCTCACCAGTTTTGCCGCCAAACAACAGCGCCGGGAACTGCAACAAAGTACAGACTTCGGCCGCGACACTGTCGACGCCGACGCCGCCTGTATTATTTTGCAGGATTATTACAATCGATAATCAATGGAATTGTGAGCGGCTGTAACTTTTCTCAGGTTGCAACCACTGGTTCAGTTTCAACACATTGTCATCGGACAACGTGCCTGCTGTTTGCAACAAACGCAGCATATTGAGGATGTACTGGTAACGCGCATTGGCATAAAGGAATTTCGCTCTGTACAGGCTCTGTTCCGCATCCAGCACGTCGACGATGTTACGCGTACCAACTTCGTAGCCAGCCTGCGTGGCATCAAGGGCACTTTTTGCAGACACGATGGCCTGTTGTTGTGCGGCGACGCGCTGGATATCGGTTGATACCGCCAGATAGTAAGAACGGGCACCTTGCACGGCGTTACGCTGGTTATTGGTAAACGTTTCTTCCGCGGCGAGTTGCTGCTGATACGCCTGACGACGCGACGCACTGATACCACCACCACTGTACAGCGGTATGCGCAAGTTGAGCGCAATTACATTGCCATTCTGATCATCATTGGCACTGCCCGGGTTGTAATCTATTTCGTTGTCTTCATTGCTGTGTTCAAAAGAACCGTAAATGGTTGGCAAATGCGCAGCTTTGCGCGCTTTGGCATTTTCGCGCGCCGCATCAACAGACAGGGCTGATACAGCAAGATCCGGGTTATTTTCCAGTGCCAGACGCTCCCATTCGGCCTGTGTTTCTGGCTGTGGCATTTTTACTGGCAAGCCGTCAGCTAACGGTGCAATTTTTTCCAATGGCTGGCCAGTCAGCACTTCCACAGCTTCAAAAGCAATTCCGATGTTGCCCAGTGCACTTAACGTTTCAACGTGAGCACTGTCGTAAGTCGCTTGAGATTCCTGAACGTCAGTAATGGCGATCAAACCCACATCAAACCGCTGCCTGGTCTGTTCCAATTGACGCTCGATAGCCTTTTCCTGCGCCAGTGCAGTTTGATAATTATCGATGGCCCGTAACACACCGACGTACGCTTGCGTGACACGCACCAACAATTCCATTTCATCCGAGCGATACTGCGCATCAGCTTGTTCACTTAATTTCTTGCCTTGCTGGAAATCGTACCAGGCTTCCATATTGAGAAGAGCCTGCGAAACGCTCACAGCCGTTCTCGTTGTGTCGGTATCAACGTTATTGCAGTTGCCTGTAAGTCTTGAGCAACGAACACCACGCAAATCCGTATCAGATTTGACCTTGCTGGCACCCAATTCGGCCTGCGGCAGCAGTGCTGACTTATAAATATTGCCTGTTTCACGGCCTGCAGCCGCTGACGCTTCTTGCGCTTTCAACAGGGCATCATTTTGTCTGGCTAACTGGTAAACCTCTTGCAGCGTCTCTGCACTAGCCGGATATATCAACACAGCACATGCGCTGGCCACCAAGCCTGCCCGTAAAAAACGCCACATAAAATCTCCGGGGGGATACAGAATAAAAGTCGCCGCAGTCTAGCAAATTGGGCTGCCCCGTGTGCGAAGATCAGGTAAGGAAAAACCGTGAGACTTGTGTGTCCATCCACAGTACTGGCAGTGATACACAAATTCCGCGTGGTGGACACTGTCAGCAGCGCCACCTACACTGACCCCTCTTGCTCGGGGTGCTAAACAGCTTCAATTCGCTGTTCAGCTGAGACATACCCGTAAACCTGATCCGGATAATGCCGGCGTAGGAAAGCAGTTCTCCACTCCCTGCTTGCTGCGCCACGAGGTTCACTTGTGACTATAGCAACCATCACACCCCCTATCGTCCTCAGCATCGCCGGTTCCGATACCAGTGGCGGCGCTGGTGTACAAGCCGATACCAAGACCATCAGCGCCTGCGGCGCCTACGCCATGACGGCCATCACCGCACTCACAGCACAGGGGCCAGATGGTGTACGTGCTGTCTGGCCAGTGACCACCGAACAACTCGGCAAGCAAATTGAAGCTGCACTGGTCTATCGTCCTGCTGTAATAAAAGTCGGTATGCTGGGCAATGCGGAACTCGCCAATGTTGTCGCCGATATTCTCGAGAACCATCCCCATATTCCGCTGGTGTTAGATACTGTGAGCCGCGCCAGCAGCGGCGCTACATTACTCGACGCAGCCGGCGTGCAAGTGTTGCGCGAACGGCTGCTGCCACGCGCCACCATCATCACG
>DATIDQ010000119.1:0-3146 GCA_035456205.1 Pseudomonadales bacterium | reverse complement strand
AGCAAGAAATAAAAAAGCCCCGCTAGTCGGGGCTTTTTTATTGGTGGTTGATCAGATAATGAAAAGACTATCAGATGGGTGTTACAACATTGCCTTTCATTTTTCTTTTGATCGTCCATGTGAATGTGCAGCCACTGGCGGCATTCACACTCATAGACGTGGATTCAGTGACGGTCACGCTTTTTTTAGTGGCTACAGCAGTCAACGAATACTTACCTACGGAAACAGAGCCGCCTGCGCCGGAAGTCGGGGGTATGTTGGCCAGTGTGAACAAGGCTGAGCCGGCCGCTTGTGCATTTTGGCCAGTGAACTGTAATGTCATTTTGTTGCCATCGCGTTCCAGGATGTCGCCATTGGCAGTGGTTGCCACCATCAGGCTGTCGTCAAACCACTGGAAGGTGCCGCCGGTTTCGTCAACATCACCAAAGCTGATGGAAGCATAGATATCTTCAGGAGCCACTTTGCCAGCGCTGGCAGAGTGACCGTAGCATTTACCCGTTCCGTGAACGGAGATTCTGCCGACCATGTTGTACTGTTTATTGGCCACATCAACCGGTGTTGCGTTCAGTGTCATGGGTAATGACAGTGCCAGAAGGCTCGCTACCACAATTTTCTTCATCCTCTATCTCCTTGTGTCCTGATTGGGTATGTACTGCTGGAAATCACTCTAAAGGCTGCTGTATTGCCTGTAAAGACGCCCTGACGTTACTGTTTACTGGCTTCCCGCCGCACCAACTCCTGTTTTCTTTCGATACCCCATCGATAACCTGAAGGGGTGCCATCGCGCCGTAACACGCGGTGGCAGGGAATCACCACCGCAATCGGGTTTGCAGCGCAGGCACTTGCCACGGCACGAACAGCAGATGGCGAACCAATACTGCTCGCAATATCGGTATAGGTTGTTGTTTTACCCGCTGGGATCTTGCGCAGGGCCTGCCAGACTTTTTTCTGGAAATCTGTGCCTTGAAGATCCAGTTTCCAGTCCATTTTCTTTTCCGGTGCGGCAATAAAATCGATGACTTTTTGCAGTAATGGTTGCAGTGTTGTACTGCTATCTACCAGTGCTGTTTCGGGAAAACGTTGTTGTAAATCCTGTGCCAATGCATTGGTGCTATCACCCAGTAAAATGGCACAAATACCTCGTTCATTTTGTGCAAGCAATACGGTTCCCAATGAACACAAACCGGTTGTGTAATGGATTGTTGTTTTGTGGTCTTTTTTGTACATGGCAGTGGTTTCCTGAAGACGGTTAACCCAGTTTTCTACGCGCAAACCTTGATAGTCAATGAAATCCTGTTCGTTGTTTGTCACTAGCGTAAGATCCAGTGCCAGAGCGTGGGATGCGATTAATCTATCGAGTGCATTGCGGTTTCTGTCGCGTACTGCAGCGCGTAACACGCCATATTTTTCAGCGGCATATTGATCAAAAGGCAACACAGGAATGTCTTCCAGTAATGCGTTCAGTGCATATTCATTTTGTATTTTCGAAGCAGGATGCATTTCTATGCCGGCACGCAATTCGGCGAGTGTGACAACCGACATGACTGCATCGCCGCGATATAAGGTTTCCAGCCGCGCCAATACTTCTGGCGGTTGTTGGCGAATCAGGTAGATACAGATATTAGTGTCGAGCATGTAGCGCATAGCGAAGTCCTGCAGTTACAGCAATGGCCTTTCGATTTCTGGTTCGAATGGCCTGCCTTCGGCCATAAAGTTGCCGCTGAATGCTTGCAAGTGCTGGCGCAGCCGGTTCAGGGGTTGTTGGCGAACGGGACGAATGATCAGCTCGTCGCCACGACGCTCGATTTCCACATCTTGTAAATCGCTGAAACTCAGTTCGCTAGGGATGCGCACGGCCTGTGAATTGCCGCTTTTGAAGACTCTGGTCAGCATCTGGGTTTGTCCTTGATTCCTATAATGTAATCACAGTATATACATTGCCGCTACTACTTGCGATAGTGATCGCTGCTAGAATGTCGGCCTGTATTTGTCGGGTTTATCAACACTAACGGCTTTTGACGCTAATGACTTCTCCTGCTTTTCCTCGTATCAAGGTCTGTGGCATCACCTCGGTTGAGGATGCTCACACCGCTGTTGCAGCGGGTGCAGACGCTATCGGGCTGGTGTTCTACGCCAGAAGCCCCCGTTGCGTGACGGTAGGGCAAGCAGCTGCGATTGCCCGCGCGGTTGGCCCGTTTGTGACCACGGTAGGGCTGTTTGTGGATGCCAGCCGTGCCGAAATGGAAGCAGTATTGGCACAGGTGCCGCTACAGGTATTGCAGTTTCACGGCGATGAATCGTCGGCGTTCTGTGCCAGCTTCCAGCGGCCATTTATCAAGGCGCTACGCATGGCGGAAGGGGTGGATATACCTGCGGTAGAGCGCGAGTTTGCTGAAGCGGGTGCGGTGGGATTGTTGCTGGACAGTTACAGCCCGGCAGCTCCTGGCGGCACGGGCGAGACATTTGGCTGGGAGCGGATTCCTGCAGAGCGGCGGGTGCCCCTGATCCTGGCCGGTGGCCTCACGCCAGAAAATGTAACTGCTGCGGTGAGACAGGTAAAACCGTATGCCGTGGATGTGAGCAGCGGCGTGGAAATCGCCCCTGGCCGCAAGGATTCAGCTAGAATCGCTGCCTTCGTTAATGCCGCAAAAAAATTGTAAGGGTTGGAGTAAGTTGTGACTCAGAAGAAGTGGAAAGATATCGATTTTGCCAATTATCCGGATGCCCACGGGCATTTCGATAAATTTGGTGGTCAGTTTGTTTCTGAAACGCTGATGGCTGCTGTCAGTGAACTGGAAAAAAGCTACGCGACATTATCAAAAGATCCTGAGTTTCAGGCTGAATTTGATCGTGATATGGCGCATTACGTCGGTCGTCCTTCGCCTTTGTATTTTGCGGAGCGTTTGACGCGTGAATTGGGTGGTGCACAGGTTTTCCTGAAGCGCGAAGACCTGAATCACACCGGCGCGCACAAAATCAATAACACGATTGGTCAGGCCCTGCTTGCGAAACGTTCCGGCAAGACGCGCATCATTGCAGAAACCGGTGCAGGCCAGCACGGTGTTGCCACTGCGACGGTTGCTGCGCGGTTAGGCATGGAATGCGTGGTGTACATGGGCGAAGAAGATATCGCACGCCAGTCGTTG
>DATIDQ010000118.1:0-4590 GCA_035456205.1 Pseudomonadales bacterium | reverse complement strand
CAACCAATGCCATGCTTGCCAGAAAAATAATTGCGGTTTTGATTTTGCTGGTAGTGTTTTCTTGTCTGTTGTCTTGCCATAAAAACCATAACAAAACTGGCACCATAACCACGCCGTTGGGTTTCATGCTGCACGCTATGGCCGCAAATATGGCAGACAATAGCGTTTTCGGGCGCAGTGATAATGTTGTAGATGTTGCGAACATAAAAGCTGCAGCGGTTGGCAGCAGGCAAAGCACATCGCGCTCTAATATGTATTCGCCGCCGTTGATTAGATAGAGCAGTGTAAACAAGCCGGTAGAGGTCAGCGCAGCGGGACGTGAGATTGGCGCCAGTATTTTCCAACTGATAAGGCCGAACAACAGGAGCAACACCAGATCAACACATTGCAATGGCAGCGCTTCGTAGCCTATCCATTCACCTAGCATGCTGTGAAAGAGAAAGGGTGCCGGGAAATTCAGTTCGAAAATATCGCGATACAAAACAAAGGATTTTTCATTGATCAGCCATGCGCTGTAATGCAGCATGGCCAGATCTGCAGATACAGGGTGGTTCAGCGACAATGCCAATGTCGCTATTGCTGCTGCGAGTATCAGGGTGGTGAGTAACCAGGTGGCATAGACATGAATCCGGGTGGTCATATCAAGCTCATGTACTCTCTGGTGTATCCGGTTTTTGCGGTGGAATGTTCAGCTTTTTGCCTTCGAAACGGAAAACCTGCGGCTGGCTTTCACGCAGTGGGCGAGATTTTTCATCTTCTGTTGTGGGCATCCAATCCACAAAATTACGCCAACCTTCATAGTTTTCTGATTTCTGTCTTTCGATCACGTAGTAATAGACAGCCATGGAATTGCGGCGACGGTCTTCCGGGCATTCAAGCGGATGCGGATGTCCGTGGTAGGTGTTGGTGCCAGTAAGAAAAAAAGCAGCCCGGTTAAAAACAGGAGCGATACTCACTTCGCAGCGGGTCAGTTTTTTATCCCATAATTCAAGATCGCCGCCCCATTCTTCTTTCCAGTCGCGGTTGAGGAAGTAGATCATATTAAAAATCTGATCAACTTTTTTGTTGGGATGACGCGACTTGTCTGCATGGATCATCAATTTGCCGCCGCGTCCTGTTGAATGCAGGCCGCAACCACGAAAATGTGGATCGACTATCAGTCCGGCCTGGCCGGTTAATGTTGTCATGAAGCGGATAAATGTCGAGCTGTTGAATTCGTGCATGACATGGCGAATCAACGGTGGAAACTGTTGTTCGTTGGAGTGCCCGAGTTTGTGCATGGTCTGCAGGGTGGCTCTATCGCCGCCGCGCTCCCAGGCAATATCAGTAGGGCCGGGATATTCATCTGCCAACATGTGGGCAATATCATCCGGCAAAAAATTGTCGATATAGACATGCCGGAATGGTTTGGCATTCTTGAATGATTCAGCGTGCTGCAGTGCCAGATCCTGCATGCGCTCATGATCAAGATAAAACGCTGGAATCATTTTCATGTGTACACTCCTGAAAAATGATTCGCGCTCAGATGTCGCTTGCCTGTGCTGTAGCGTTGCCGGTATAGCTGGCTGGTGTCATCGCTTTCAATGCTGTTTTTGCTGCCGCTGGAATATCCAGTGTGTCGATGAATTCTTGTAATACTTCACGGGTCATTGCCTGTCCGCGTGTCAGCGCTTTCAGTTTTTCATAAGGTTCCGGCACACCGTAACGCCGCATCACAGTCTGTATCGGCTCAGCCAATACTTCCCAACTGTTATCCAGATCATCAGCCAGACGCTTTTCATTGAGTTCGAGTTTCCCCAAACCTTTCAATGTGGCTTCGTAAGCGATGGCGCTATAGGCAAAACCTACGCCCATATTGCGCAGCACGGTGGAATCGGTGAGGTCGCGTTGCCAGCGTGACACCGGTAATTTACTGGCGAGATGGCCAAGCATTGCGTTCGCTAAACCGAGATTGCCTTCGGAATTTTCAAAATCAATCGGATTGACTTTGTGTGGCATGGTGGACGAACCCACTTCACCGGCGACGACTTTTTGTTTGAAATAACCGAGTGAAATGTAACCCCACATATCGCGATCGAGATCGATAAGAATGGTGTTGAAACGGCTGATGGCATCAAATAATTCGGCCATATAGTCGTGCGGCTCGATCTGAGTGGTGTAAGCGTTCATGTTCAGGCCAAGGCTTTCAATAAATGCCTGCGCATTCGCTTGCCAGTCTATATCCGGGTAAGCAGACAAATGCGCATTGTAGTTACCGACGGCGCCATTAATCTTGCCGAGCAATGGAACAGCAACAATCTGCTCACGCTGACGTCGTAAGCGAGCTACAACATTAGCGAGTTCTTTACCGACGGTAGTAGGCGAGGCTGTCTGGCCGTGTGTACGAGCCAACATCGGCACCGCAGCAAATGCATGGCTCAACGTGGCCAGTGTCTCGATGATCTTGTCTGCTAGCGGCAACAGGCATTCACGCAGACCATCGCGAAGCATCAGGGCGTGAGACAGATTGTTAATGTCTTCCGATGTGCAGGCAAAATGGACGAATTCACCGGCAGCTTCCAGCTCGGCATTGCCTTTCAATTGATCCTTGATGAAGTATTCAACAGCTTTCACATCATGGTTGGTCGTGCGCTCAGTGGCTTTGATCTGTGCGGCATGCGGTAAATCAAAATCTGTCAGGATTTGCTCGAGCTTTGCTTCAGCTGCTGCAGAGAAGGCTGGCAGCTCTTCAACATAGGGGTGACGTGCCAATTGTTGCAACCAGCGAATCTCGACCAGCACGCGGGCGCGGATCAGCCCGTATTCACTGAAAATGCCCCGCAAAACTTCGATTTTACTGCCATAGCGGCCATCGATGGGGGTAATGGCTGTCAATGAAGAAAGAGGCAGGGTATTGCTGGTACTCATGCAGTGATTCCGTGGCTTTCAGGAGGTGCGCCATTGTACCTGATGCACACTATTCCTGCCGTCAGTCCACTATTGTGAAACGCTATGTTTATTAAATGCGGTGTTCCACAGTTAACGAAGACTAACTTTGTTATGCACATGCTGAAGGTATCATAAGTAAAAACCTCAAGATGTGTGTGAATAGTCATGTCGATTGTAAGATGTCATATGTAACTTATTGATTTATAATTATTTTACTGGCTGATCAAATTTTGATCAATCTAAGGACTGCTCTTGATTCATCTGGGATTGGGTGGTTTTTGCGGTGTCCATTAACAGAGTTATCCACAGAAACTGTGGACAGTTGCAGTAAAAATTTAGTTGCCAATTCGATTTTTTTAAAGGCTAATCGTCAAAAGGGCTGCTGTATATTGGTGCGACTGTTGAAGTGTCATACTCAATAAACCATTTAATATTGATAGCGGGAATACTAGTCTAGGAAAGAGGGGTATTAGTTGTGTCGGATGTTGATGCCAAAGAGTTGTTGAAGCGCGGGAATGATCCGCTGGTATGGGATCTGGAGAAAATAGAGAATCGCTCACGCGCTATCTCCTTCATCATGCAGTTCAAGAAAACCTTGTGTGTCTATTCTGGCCCTGTTCTGCAGTTGTACAGTAACTACGATATTTTCTTGCCGGAGCATGAGGACAGGAAGCTGGTCATATTGCCTAATCCGAATGCGCACCATGATATTTTCTTCAAGATTCCGGATAGCGCAGTCACGCCAACAGGCCTGAATATTATTCCCGGTGCGTTGATTGGCAAGCAGGGGCTGTACATAGCCATGCCGCCCAAGAACTCTAATGAGCCACCTAAAACCATGCCTTTAACAGTAGGCTTGCATGCCATTATGAAGAGGCACACCCCGGAACGGCCATTTTTACCGGTGTTGACCAAGGGTGATTTACGTGAATTTCAGGCCAATATTCCCTGTGTTCACTTGCATAAAATCAACATTGATCGCATAACCGGGCTTTCAGATCTTGAACTGCAAGGCATTATCCGTGCGGTAAATGAAAAGATTTCTGTGTATCTGTATCCGAGAAAAAATACTGCAGCTTCTCCTGCACAAGTTGCCAAACCAGCTTGATTATCCGGGAGCATAGAAGAAATAGTGTCACGCGGGGCTGGCATTCGGCGCGTTACGCAATATAATGCGCCCGCGTTTTCAATAGCTTATCAATCGCCGTAAGCTGTTTTCGCAAGTCTCTATGGTGGCCGTAGCTCAGTTGGTAGAGTCCAGGATTGTGATTCCTGTTGTCGCGGGTTCGAGCCCCGTCGGCCACCCCATTAAATCAATAAGTTAGCTAATAATTCCCAGTTAACCTTCCAGAATCATTTAACACCCGTTTGTCATTGCAGCGATTTACTGGCATACCCTTTGCAATAACTCCTTCAAGGCTGTTGTCCAAAGGGGTGCCTCCATGACCATCAAGACCATTTTTGCTGTATTAATTTTATCCGGCTGCGCGAATTTCTTTTTCAACAAGCACATCCCAATCCGACATGGGCAAGCACCGCCAAGCCTGGCGTCTGCCGATGTTGCACAAACTCCACCTGAACCAGTCATTGACTATACGGATCAGACGCCTATCCCTAAGCGTGATCTGTCAGATGTGCCGTTTAAATACTATACAGATGAAG
>DATIDQ010000117.1:0-6800 GCA_035456205.1 Pseudomonadales bacterium | reverse complement strand
ATTTCGTGATAGTTGTAGACACTGAACATACGCGCCCCTTAGGCGCGTATGTTCAGTGTCAAGAGGAAAGATGACATTATTGCTATGCTTTTGTTACAACTTTATGAGAACTGGATGATTTACCAGTTTTAGAAACTGTACTCAGCGCCAATACCTGTTGATTTCAGTGTGCGATCACTGGAAATACGATCCTCATCACCCATAACTTCACCATGGTACGCGTACAGTTTAAGCTCCTTATTGATACGATGATCGTAGCCGATAGCACTTAATGCTCCGTCATACTCCACTTCTTCAGAACGGGCGAACTGTAGTTTGATTGTATCCTTGTTGGTAAATTGCCAAGCCATGTTATACATAAAACCATCTTCACGATTTTGCTTGGTAACAAAGGTCTTCTTCGGATTCGTCTTGCGTGCATTCTGGCCGAGAAGGCCCACCGTAAATATACCCTGCTGGTCAACGCTGCCGAACTTGTATTGCATGGCTACCCGTTCGATATCATGGTCACGGATGCCTTCATCATGCGCCACTGCAAAATACAAGCTGTCATTGTCGGTCAGCAGCGCACCTGTTTCATAAGTGACCGACATAGAATTGCCTGTACGATCATAAAACTTGGAGCTGTTATCTACTTCGCGGAAATTGACTGTAGCAAATGCAGCATTAACACCGAAATAGGTCGGCGTGCGGTACAGGTAAGTGTGGCTATCGCGGTTTTTACCCACCATGACAGCCTTGACATCTCCCGCTGTGAGATCAGCAAATACATCCACTTTTGACTGCAGCATTTTTAGCGGCGTATCGATCTTGCCGCCTTCCAGCATACCGAAGGTTTTGCTACTGATACCGGCATACACTTCCCTTGCCGAAATAAAATCCTTCTGTGAGCCGTAACCACCATTGGCATTCACCTCGTACTCTGCTTTGTAGAGCAGCGCCCAGTCATCATCCAGAACGTATTTTCCTCTGGCACCCACACGCGAGGCATTGCTATGCCATGTCTGGTTGGTGTCCCACTCATTTGTGGCTGGCGCATCGTGGCTATCGTAGTCTTCATCTATCTGGGCCGAGATATTCACCTTGCCGTAGAAATCAATACCCTCAGGCAGTGAAGAAACTGCATCATCCGCCTGAGCAGATACGTGGACAGTAGTGAAGGCAGCTAAAATAGCAAAAGAGGCAATGGGTTTTGTGAATAGAGTTGGTTTTATTAATTGGGTGAGTTTCATGCAGAGCCTGCTCCTGTTGTCGGGTCGCGGGCGCATTGTGACAGATTTATGAATTGTTTATTACACCAGCTTGTAATAATTGCTGCAGCGTATCCTGAACCATTGTTTGCAGCGAAAGAATATCCTGGTGCTGCATTTCCACTGCCAGTTGCTCACAAACATCTTGTAGCGTTGGCAGTGTTTTATCGTCAAGCAATTGCAACAGACGAAACGTTGCAGCGCTGGATTCCATAAATTTTATCTGCTCATCACATCGGCGGTACATTAACAAGTACGTCGCTGTAGCTGGTGCCTGTTGTGGCAAATAACCGACACCAATACGATGCACAGGAAAACGAAATACCATCGGCCAGCAGGTTGGCATGGTCTCATCACTGTGCCGCAGGGCAATCTCGCTCCACTCATACCAGGCCAGTTCGCCCAGAAATGGATAATCCGCATCTGAATCACGTTCATGTAGTAAATATTCAGCTAATTCTCCGGCAATATACGGAAACAATGGAGTTTCACAGCGGTGCGTGGCGTAAAAATCCCGCACCAGAGCCTCCCATTGCTCCTCATTCATGATGCTGCGAATAACGGGAAAAGTCGTTGCCAATACATTGCTGATATTGCCAAAAAAAAGATGGCGATAGATACGCATGCGACGCTCTTCTATACCAGCTGGCGCGGCAAAATCCCGGGGATTACGCAAATGGTTGGCAAACAACAACTGCTGTTCCCGAAGATTGCACGGCTTCTCAACTGACACGTGATTTTTCCACATGCTGGATATCACGTATTTTCTGCACTTCGGCCAACAATACCTCTATAGGTGGGAAATTGAAATCGCGTTCCAGCAATGTCGGCTTGATACCGGTGTGCTGATATGTAAACGCCAACAATTCCCACACCGGATCACACACTTCAGCGGCATGAGTATCAACACACAGATCCTCTGCCTCCACATAATGACCCGCTATGTGCAGATAGGCGACACGATCACACGGCAAAGCAGCAATAAACTTTTCAGGATCATAGCCATGATTGATGCTATTGACGTAGACATTATTGACGTCAAGCAAAAGGTCACAATCAGCTTCTTTGATAACAGCATTCACAAAATCAATTTCAGACAATTCCTGAAACGGCGCTGCATAGTACGAAACATTTTCGATAGCGATTCGTCTACCCAGCACATCCTGCACTTGCCGGATGCGTGCTGCTGAATTCTTTACTGCTTCTTCGGTAAATGGTATCGGCATCAAATCATAAAGATGCCCGTCAGCGCTGCAATAGCTCAGGTGCTCGCTGTAACAATGAATATTATGTAAGGAAAGAAAAGATTTTAACTGCGCGATAAATTCGACATCCAGGGGATCTGTGCCACCTAACGACAAAGACAAACCATGCGCAAAAAAAGGAAAGCGTTCTGTGAGTTGATGCAGCTGCCGGGTGGCTGCACCAGATGTACCAATCCAGTTATCCGGCGTGACTTCCATGAAATCCAGCATAGAACCGAGATGAGCTGACTCTGTATTTAGCAAGGATTTTAGCAATCCCCGCCGCACACCAAGACCAGCTCCTTCAGGCAGGACTAGCAAATCTATCCTTTTACCAGAAAATTAAATCTTGCTTGAATCAATTTTTCTTTTCATTTTTACCATCATCATTACTTTTTTCTTTTGAGTCGCCTTTATCCTTCATGTTATCCATACCTTCTTCACCACACTTGCCTTCCCCGCATTTACCTTCCGCTGCCCCTTTATGCTCAGATACGGTTTTATCACCTGTACTCGCTTCACCGCCAGCTTTGGCATCTGCCGCGTGCTCCAGATTAAAACCAGAAGCCAACTCTGTGTTGCTGAAGGGATTACTAGCCGCATGAGCCATAGGTACTGTAATGGCACCAGCAAGAGTAACTGCAGCAAAAAGAGCGGGTTTATTGATGTTCTTGATTTTCATTATGTCTCTCCTGATGGAAGGATGATCACTGGCCTCGCCAAGTGAGACAAATCTAGCACAGCCACAGGTTATATGGCTAGAATAGAAGCAGATGATTGCACCTGGAGACCACTATGTATCCACGCCCTATTACCATTATTACTATGACGTTATTGAGTATTCTTGTCGTTGCGTGTGCAAGTAAAGAGGATAAAAAAGCCAAACCGGATCCTACCGCTTTTGAGTGGGCAATGGATCAGGATATCCGCTTCAACACCTTACTGGACGAATGCGACAAAGTAGACTCAGGGTTAGTCAAAAACACCATAACACTTCGCAAGCAATGGCAGAAACATTACTGGAATGCTATCAGTGCTGCCAATTACCATTACAACCAGAAGCAAGCCACCAAAAACTACATATACAACAATGAACAAATTTCATTGCCTGCCACAAAATTCATGTTTGAACACAAAAACGCAGCGTTGAAAGAAATTTACTACCAAAAACGCCTACCAGAAAAACAAGCCGAGTATTGCCGATTCCGCATGGCAGCTTATGAGAAAAAGGAAGATGGAATGGGCACTTTGGCGAATGAAAATAAACTGCGCTACCTGAAAGAGCTGTCGGCTAAAACACCCACAATGTCGCCGCGTTCCGTGCCTTCACTGGCGGGCTCACTGCAGCCCAATTCTCCAGGGCCAGCTTTATACGAAATTGAACAACAAGCCAGTGAAAAGCGCTGTAGTGCGCCCCAAATACTCACCTTCTACAATCAGGGCCACAACGAGTTGTACGGCGTTTATTGCAGCGGCTCCGCAGGCTATTTTGTGGGTTGCGAATGGAGCCAATGCCATATTCTGGAAAAATAACAAACCTTCAACGGCGAGCAAGAAACTGACGGGTTTCTTGCTCGCTCGCAGGACGGATTAAACCATTATTGGCATCCAATACCACAATATCCCCGTCATTAAATACTTGCGTGCCAATATCTGTTTTTACAATCGCAGGTAAACCGTATTCACGCGCCACCACCGCACCGTGTGATACCGCACTGCCAATATCTGTCGCCAGGCCGCCTATCAAACCGAAATAAGGTGTCCAGGCTATATCTGTAATCGGCGCAATCAGAATATCGCCCGCTTCCAGTTTGCTAGCCTCACTCACCACACGTGCAATTTTTGCCACACCAGTGACACAACCCCGACTCACCGTTTTCCCACGCACAATTTTATCGGCAGGCAACTGCGATAAATCAGGCTGTAGCGGTGCAGGCTTCCCAACGAACACATCTGGAAATTGCAACAACTGTTGCTCTTTCATAGCTTCACGACGCAATGCGGCACGCTCACCCCATACAGAAACCGCACTCTTGTTCGTCACACATTCACCGAGCTCCTGATGCGTAAGAAAGTACACAGCATCCGCATCCGGCAGGAGTTTTTCCAGAACCATCATCTGTGCGAGTTCGCGATATGCCTGCTTGAACATGCGCTTGATAGCCAGCAACCGGGATTTACTCAGCTCGCGCCCTACAACACCACCACGCGCAATACGCACCAGAAAACGCACAATCCCGTTTTGCTGCTGATATAGGCTGTCATCTGTGGATAATGCGTGTGATTTCTTTGTACCTTGCGCCAGCAAACCGCGTACAGACACTTGCAGCGTTTCGATCAGTGGTTGCGGATCACACGCCCATTCTTTCACCCGCAAATCCATTTCGCTGATGGAGCGATGGCCGTGACGCAATAAATAATGCACGAATTCTTTTCCTGCTGCGCCGGAATCAGCAGAGCGCAAATAAGCCAACGCATCATTGGCTGATACGTCAATAAAGCGCTCCTGAACATGCGCTTGCTGCAACAACAGTTGCTGGATACGGCCTGCACCTTGCGCAATATCTGCGCTTTCTACATTGTCCGCACCGGCCAACAGCGCAGCAACTATCGCATGATGTTCATCTGTTACCGTTTTGCCTTTTGAAAGAATACCCAACAAGAGTGGCATCATCATGCCGGCAACCGTCGATGACACCAGATGCGAATGGTGTGCGCTATGCATTTCACCCATCAAACTGTCAATCATTTTCCATTGCGCAATAGCAGAACGTTGATGCGAAAACGCGATAGATTCCAGCTGTTTTTGCATCAAGTTGCGATGCTTGCCTGCTGAAAACAGGGTCTTGAAATATTTGATCAGCACGGGTATGCGTTGCAAAAAAGAGGGTCTGACAAAACCTTCATTCAACTCAGGAATAAGACGACCACAGACAGCCATGGCCATATCATCTGCGTTGGTGCCGAATGCTCTTAATGCAGTCCATGACATGGTAGAAAGATTCATGAACATATGGCCGTAAAAATTGGCCATCACATACCAGTTGCTGTCTTCTTTTTGCAGGATGCCAAAATCAATAAACAAGCGTTGCATGCCCACTTCAAGGCCATGCCCGGTGACCGAATGCGTTAATGGGCACAATGCACCGGGCAAGGCTTCACTCACATTACAGCGCGTGAAAATATGTTTTTCATCCAGCAATGGTGTATCCAGTTCATTCAGGTCCGCTCCCAATGTGGTGATGGGACGCGCCTGCAACCAGCATAATGTACCGTCATAGCTGATCGCCCACTCCATATCCAGCGGGAAGCCCATTTTTTCTTCTGCGTTCAGCGCATCTTTTAACAGGTTTTGCAGTTGTTGTTCTGACAACAGTGGCATTGCACCAACAAGATCCTGCTCGATAATTTTTCCACTTCTATCCAGCACATAATGATCTGGCGTGGCCTCACCACTAACCAGCTTTTCACCCAATCCACTCACCGCATCAATCACAATATGGTGGCGGGAATTCGTTACAGGATCCGCCGTGAACAATACGCCGGCAATGGCAGCGGGTACCATTTTTTGCACAACAACACACATTTGTACCGTTGGCATTTCTGTATTTGAATCTGCAGCTTTTTTACTCTGGTAAGCCATCGCCGAAACATTCTGGATCGAATGCAAACATTGTTCAATAGCGGCGACCAGTGCCGCCTCGCCCTCCACATCCAGAATAGTTTCATACTGCCCGGCGAAAGAGGCATCGATGGAATCTTCACCAATGGCAGATGAACGCACTGCGACTTTGCCATCGCCAATAGCATGGTAGTAACTCAGCAAATCCGCTGGCAATTTTCCAGGTTGCGCATGCAGGATCACAAAACCGGCTGGCACGTGCAAACCGAGATGAATCAGCTTTGCCAGTCCTTCTGCTTTACCGCCTACCGCTTCGTTAGTGATTTTTTGTAGCGGAATAATGTGTGGCATCAGATTGCTTTTCAATTAAGGAAACGGTTTTGCATTTTTTTTATCTTCTTCGCGCAAACGCACCAGATCTTCTTTTGATGGTTTTTTACCTGTCTCATAAAAAGAAGCCATCGACAATGCGACGTCACGAATATTGTTACGGATCAGATTGCCAAGGAACAGACTATGTAAAAAGTTCATAAAGCCGCTCATTTCATACGTCATAGTGCAAGTCAGCTTGCAACTCTTGTCATCAATGCGATCAATACGATAAGTAAATTGTGCTTCCTTGAACGGTTTGGCAGGTTTATCGCCATTGTGCAGACGAATGACAAATCCTCTGCCTTCATTCCA
>DATIDQ010000116.1:0-5551 GCA_035456205.1 Pseudomonadales bacterium | reverse complement strand
AGCCAGCCCACAATAAAAAAGAAATACACTGCAATCACAACGCCAGAAACACGTTGGATTAACCAGTCAGACAGACCGCTGCTGCCAAAACTTGTGACTGTCTTTACCATATCCACACTCCCGCCAGCACTACGCCGATCACAGTAAATACCAGCACGAGCACCGCGCCCCGCTTGCCACCTTCCAGTGTTTCACCAATACCCATATCCATAATCAGGTGCTTGATACCGGCAAACAGGTGATAGATGAAAGCGGCTAGCACAGCCCACATCAATAGCTTCATAGGCAAGGAAGCCAGGCAGGCCTGAACGGACGCAAAATCATCGGCAGACTTCAGCGAATAACCGAGCAGGCCAAGCAAAATGGCGACGGCACCAATCAGTGCAACGCCAGATACTCGATGAAGGATGGAAACATAAGCAGTAATCGGCAGTTTGATTGTGCCGATATCCAGGTTTACAGGTCGTTTATCTGTCACAGGAAGACCCCGGTTTCAGGTTCAGGTTCGTATTGAGAAGTGTTCTTAAATCGGCGCGAATTATAGGGGCATGACTTTTACATGACAAACAAAATGGCCACATGCAGCCCAATTAGATGGCAAATAACCCAGGCTAGCAGAAATCGCACAATTTGCGAGCAAGTGTCAGTATATCGCACCAATCAAGAACTATTGTTTCCGCGAACCGGCTCTTTAATATTTCATCTCACTACGGAAACCCGCAAGGGATGCACCCTCATGCGACATTTCATTGACAAAGGCCTGAATCTCCCTATAGTTGTGCGTATTAGGCACCTATTATTTGTGTGTATTTTTCGCGGGCCACTTAGTAAATTCCATCACTGTTTGCCTGCCGTTTTCTAGCTCAGGAGCTGTTCCCCCCATGACTGAAAAGAAAGCCATTCTCAATATCGATGGTCGCGACCCTATCGAGCTCGCCATCCGCTCCGGTTCCGTCGGTCCGGATGTTATCGACGTGCAGAACATCCTGGCGCAAGGAGGTCATTTCACCTACGACCCCGGTTTTATGGCTACTGCAGCTTGCGAGTCAAAGATCACATTCATTGATGGTGACAAAGGCATCCTGTTGCACCGCGGTTACCCAATAGAACAGCTGGCAGAAGAATCCGATTATCTGGAAACCTGTTATCTGTTGCTGAAGGGCGAATTGCCCGACAAAGAACAAAAAATTATTTTTGATGCTCGCGTCACCCAACACACCATGGTGCACGACCAGATCCGTAAATTTTTTGAAGGCTTTCGTCGTGATGCACATCCAATGGCTGTTATGTGTGGCGTGGTCGGTGCACTCTCTGCGTTTTATCACGACTCGCTTGATGTCAGCGATGCTGAACACCGCGAATCCGTAGCGGTTCGCCTGATTGCAAAAATGCCGACTATTGCTGCCATGTGTTACAAATACAACGTTGGCCAACCGTTTGTGTATCCCGAAAATGATATGGATTATGCATCCAATTTTCTTAACATGATGTTCGCTGTACCCGCAGCAGACTATGAAGTGAATCCGATCATCGCCAAGGCAATGGACAGAATTTTTATTCTGCACGCTGATCACGAACAAAATGCTTCAACATCTACTGTACGACTTGCAGGTTCCACCGGCGCCAACCCTTATGCCTGTATCGCTTCTGGTATCGCAGCGCTATGGGGGCCTGCACACGGCGGCGCCAATGAAGCCGTACTACAAATGCTGGATGAGATCGGCACAGTGCAGAATGTTGATAAATACATCAACAAAGCGAAAGACAAGAATGACAACTTCAAGTTGATGGGCTTTGGCCACCGTGTTTATAAAAACTTTGACCCACGCGCCAAAGTGATGAAAAAAACCTGTGATGAAGTACTTGGCGCACTGGGTATCAACGATCCACAACTCGAACTGGCCATGCGCCTGGAAGAAATTGCTCGCTCCGACAGCTATTTCATCGAGAAAAAACTGTACCCAAATGTCGATTTCTATTCAGGCATCATCCTGAAAGCCATCGGCATTCCTACCAGCATGTTCACTGTGATTTTTGCTCTGGCACGCACCGTTGGCTGGATTTCGCACTGGAACGAAATGCTGTCTTCTCCATACAAGATTGGCCGTCCACGCCAGTTGTACACTGGCAGCCCACAACGCGATTTTGTGCCAGTCAACAAACGCTGATCAACACTCTGGCAAATTCGCAGAAGCCCATCGTTGATGGGCTTTTTTGTTTGTATTATCAACCGAAAATATCGGCATAAATTTCCGGCTTGAAGCCAATCACAGTTTTAACGCCAACATCGAGCACCGGACGCTTGATCACTGATGGTTGAGCCAGCATCAGTTCGACAGCTTTCTTCTGATCAAGATTCACTTTCTGCGCCTCATCCAATTGGCGGAACGTTGTGCCAGCACGGTTCAGTATTTTTTCCCAACCGTGCTCGTTGCACCAGCGTTCAAGACTGGCGCGCTCGACGCCACTACTTTTGTAATCATGAAAATCGTAAGTCATGCCACGCTCATCAAGCCAGACGCGGGCTTTTTTTATTGTGTCGCAGTTCTTTATACCGTATAGCGTGTAGACCATCATTCTGTCCTTGTCAGCAAAAACACAATATACCCTCAATCGATTGTTTTCAGCACCAGTGCCGATGGAGCAGCGCTGGCAGCCTGGCGGCGATGCCCTACACGCGCTAATTCAAATCCGTTACGCTGCCAGAAAGCCAATACATCTGGCGCGGCACTGAAACTGCTGCCAATAATTTTCACTCCCCTTCTTTTCTGATCATTTATCGCTTCCTGCAATAACTGTGAACCCAAACCACGATTCTGGTATTGCGTATGCACGGCAATACGCACCACTCGCACCACACGTTGCTGCAAATATTGCGATTGCTTCATGTGAACTGCCAACGTCTGCACCAGCAAATGACCGCGGGGTCTGCGACGACTCGCAGTAATTTCTGCAGCCATGGCATCATCAATACTGCCCTCTTCTACCAGCAATGCGACAGCAATGGTTTGTTCTTCATGCACAAGCCGGTACAAAAACAATTGTGGCGCATCCAGCAGAAAACGCAGATCATCCGGTGTGGTGCGATAATGTGCCGAACGCAGCAAGCCATACATATCGCCCAACAAACCGGAATTTTCCAGCAATGCTGATTGCTCAACGCACTCAAACGCAACAGCTGATAAATCAATATTGTTTTTGATAAGCGGCTCTTTTGCATCCAGCAGCAATGCGCGATACAACCAATTCTGCAGTGGATCATTCACAGCCCAGCGCACTGGCGCATCCAACTGTAAATGCTGCCAACCAGAATAGCGCTGATCCAGCTCACGCAAAAAGCGCAATACAAAACCCTGACCTGTGCCTTCATAACCATCTGTAGTAGTAGCGAGTAAAACTTGCGGAAAACGTTGCAACAGCGCCAACAACATTGGCTGTGGAATAGCCGCGGCTTCATCAATTAACAGCACATCTGCCGTGATTGATGCATCTTGCAGCAACATGTCAGGCGCACTGAAAACCAGTTCACTGCCAGCGTGACGAAACACACTGGCAGCAGCAGCCCTTGATGGCGCTACCAGCAACACACGCCTCTCTTGCGCCAGCCACTGCTGTGCGACAAAACCCAGCAAGGCCGACTTTCCATACCCACGCCCGGCCAATAGCACCGACACCCCCTCATGACCGACCAACTGTGACAAACACTGCTGCTGGGCAAGAGACGGCCGACCAGCCGCTTCCGACAGACACAGTACCGGCCAAGGCAGGGAGAATCGGGTGGGGAATACAGGATGATCCTGCTCATGCAGGTGTAAACAGCCAGGTTGCCTCATGGCAACATCCAATGACTCTTGCAGATGGGCGATGAAACGACGGGGTAACACCCGCCAATCGTACGGATAACTGCTCAGTCTTTCGTAGTCTGGATCAGGCGATACCAGCCACTGATCCCACGAAGGCGTCAGCAGCAGTAACATTCCTCCTGCCACCACGGTGCCACATACAGCAGCCAATGCATCGGGATGCAAGCCGTCATGGACATCCAGTACTGCCAAAGCATACTCACTGCCAAGCAACTGGCGGACCTTGTGGGAGGGAATGGCTTCCGGAGCATGTTGGCCTATCCAGACGGCATCAGTACAGCCTTCCATCAAGTCCATGGCGGCTTGTCGACACCAGTCAGACGAGCCGGACAACACAAGCAAAACGCGATGATGGGCAATCTTTGCATGCTGCATCGCATCAGCAATAGAAGCGGGGATATCCAGCAGTGATGCCTCTGATTTTTCCGGATTCAAAACGGTGATTGCCCCCTAGATAGCAGCGTGCATAATGGCCAGACACCCTTCGCGAGACAAGTGCAGTGCTAGAAAAACTCCGAACCGGATATCACGCCGCCCGTCGCATTGGCCAAACAGGTATCGTGTTACAAAAAAGTGGCTGGCGTTGGCTTCACAACCGCGATATGCCGCTGCCAGAACTGGCACGGGACACCGTTGAAGCACTCGGCTCCACCTATATAAAACTCGGCCAATTGATTGCCAGTTCACCATCATTGTTTCCACATGAATATGTGCAGGCATTCCAGAGCTGTCTTGACCAGACCACACCGCTGCCATTCAGCACAATAGAAAAAGTGCTGGTGGGTGAATTCGGGCCGACATTGTCACGCTATTTTCGCGAGATTGACCCCACACCACTTGCCTCTGCCTCCATTGCACAAGTGCATGCTGCGCGCCTGTTCAGTGGTGAAGATGTCGTACTCAAAGTGCAAAAGCCCGGCGTGGAAAACATTCTCACGACCGATTTCCAGTTCATGCAATTTTCTGCCATGTTGCTGGAAAAAATCAGCAAACACATTCCGGATTCTTCCATCACAGACATGGTGGAAGAAATTCGCAACGGCATGCTGGAAGAATGTGACTTTCATCGTGAAGCAGAAAACATTGCCACCTACCGGAAGTTTCTCGACGCCAATAACATTACGCACGTCACCGTACCCAAAGTGTATCGCACAACCTCTACCAAACGCGTGTTGACCATGGAACGGTTTTACGGCGTACCACTCTCGAATACCGATGAGGTTCGCAAGCGCTCGACAAATCCTGAACAAGCCTTGATCGATGGATTGAATACCTGGTTCCTGAGTCTGACACAGTGTCAGATCTATCATGCAGATTTACACGCAGGCAATGTCATGATGCTGGACGATGGCCGGATCGGCTTCATTGACTTCGGCATTGTTGGCCGCATATCGTCGGGCACATGGGAATCACTGCTCTCATTGATCGCTACCGTACCCACACGCGATTTCAATGCCATTGCTAAAGCGCTGGCTGGCATCGGCGCCACCAACCAAGCGGTGGATACACAAGCGCTGTCACGCGACTTGCAGCAACTCTATTTGCAGTTTGAAGAAGAATCCAATAGCGATGACTTTCTCAATGAAGTCACCATGCAAGTCTCGGCACTAGGAAGAAGGCACGGCATACGTTTTCCGCGTGAATTCACATTGCTACTGAAACAGTTCCTGTATTTTGATCGCTATATA
>DATIDQ010000115.1:0-4855 GCA_035456205.1 Pseudomonadales bacterium | reverse complement strand
CGTCAGCACCGGAAAACACCGAGAGCCTGCCAAGATTTTTCCACGACTTCTTGTAGGTATCACCCGGCGCACCGGCCCACACATCGGCATAGCCATCTTTATTCATGTCGCCACTGGCGACAGATGTGCCGAGATAGGCTTTTGTGATTGCACCATATTTTTTCAATAACTCATCGCCAGCAAATTTGTACACAGTCACACTGCCTGCATCAGCATACTTGTTGTCAGTGTCATCGTCATTGGGCGCGCCGATGATGATCTCATCTTCTCCACTCTTATTAACATTACCTACCGCAACGGATGTTCCTGCATACGCTTTTTCAGCAGTGCCGTAAAAAACCTTCAGCCTGGAAAGATCAGCTCCAGAAAGAACTGCCACGCTGCCCGCATCAATACGCTTAATATCATCTGTTTTAGGTTCGCCAACAATAATATCGGCTTCAGCAGCAGCGCTGACATAGCCCAGCGCCAAGGCGGAACCGGACAAGGCTTTGGCTTGTGTGCCGTAAACAGTTACCCTGCGTGAACCCGTTGGACCGTACAACACCGTTACGCTGCCGCTGTCTTTCAATGCATGATCCACATCATCAGCATAGGGTGCGCCGACCACCACATCCAGGAATCCATCCTTATCAATATCCGCATTAGCCGCTACGGCAAAACCCATCGCATCTTTGGCAGCAACACCATTTACTGACATCAATTCGTCACCATGCTTTCCGGAGATAACCACAGCACGACCTGCATCTTTTATTATTTTTGTATCTGATGTGGCAGGCACATCGTAACCGGGAATGCCAACTACATAATCTCCATAACCGTCACCGTTTATATCACCAGCAAATGCAACAGCTGAACCTGCTTTATCTGATGCACCATCGCCAGAAACAGTATTCAGCGTACTGCCATCACTGGGTAATGGATCAATGTTATCGCCGATATTGTCTCCATCGGTATCTGCACTTTCTGTGTTATCGAGCGGAAAGGCATCATGAATATCCAACACACCATCATTGTCATCGTCGGTATCGCAGACATTGCCCAACAGATCACCATCAGTATCCAGTTGATTCGCATTCACTATCAGCTGGCAGTTATCGTTCACGTCTGGCACGCCGTCATTATCATCATCGGTATCGGCGTTGTTGCCAGTGCCGTCGTTATCAGTATCAACAGATTCAGTGGCATCGAGAGGAAAAACATCACAGACATCACCCACGCTATCGCCATCGGTATCGAGTTGATTGTCATTGATGACCAGCGGGCAGTTATCCAATGCGTTGAGAAGCGCGTCACCATCAGCATTGGTATCACACGCATCGCCGAAATGATCGCCATCGGTATCGAGTTGGTCAGGGTTTGCTATCGACGGGCAATTGTCCGTCACCGACAGCGTTGGCACCGTGGTTTGACCACTGTAGTTAGCACCCCAGCAATGCACGCCAACGACATCCACCGCACAGGTATGAGACCCCCCCGCACTCACTGCCACCGGGTTGACCAACGTCGGCACCACGCTTTGACCAGAACTATTATCGCCCCAGCAGTACACTCCGTTATCGTCCAGCGCGCAGGTATGATAAAAACCAGCACTTACCGCTACCGGGTTGACTAAAGTCGGCACCGTGGTTTGACCACCGTAGCTCCAGCAATGCACGCCTGTGCTATCCAAAGCACAAGTATGATCATAGCCTGCACTTACCGCTGTCGGATTAGTCAATGCCGGAGTTAGAACATCAAAGCCATCGCCCCAGCAGTGCACCCCTGTTGCATCCAAAGCACAGGTATGAAAACCACCAGCACTCACCGCCACCGGATTCACCAAGGCAGGCACCGTAGTTTGGTCACATTCATTATCACCCCAGCAATGCACACCATTATCGTCGAGCGCGCAGGTGTGAGAAAAACCTGCACTCACCGACACCGGGTTGACTAAAGTTGGCACTGTGCTTTGACCAGAGCCATTAGCTCCCCAGCAATGCACGCCCGTCGCATCCAAAGCACAGGTGTGAGAACCGCCTGCGCTCACCATCACCGGGTTGACCAGAGTCGGCACCGTGCGTTGACCAGAATCATTAGCGCCCCAGCAATGCACACCGGTATTGTCCAAAGCACAGGTGTGATAAACACCAGTACTTACCAGCGGCATATCGAAAATGCCATCACCATCCGTATCCGTTGCGAAAGCAGCATTGCTCCCCATAAGAAAGAGCAATACGCAGGCAAGCAGAAAACAGGGTGGTTTTTTCACGGTTGTGTTACCTCAACATGAGGAGCGGGCTGCATCCTGCAAACCTGAAGAGTAGCAAAAAAGCCCCTGAACTGATGTAGCACAGGGGCTTTTTGTGATGCAAGTCGCACTTTAACTTATGCCAACAAGCGGTTCACTCTAGCCACAAAACCAGCCGGATTTTCCAGCGCCATGCCGGCAGACAACCGCGCTTCATCCAGCAACACATGGGCAAGATCAGCAAACTGCGCTTCGTCGCTGGTGCTGGTCATACGCGTGACCAAAGTGTGTCTGGCATTCAGCTCGAAAATCGGTTTGCTTGGCGGCAACGCCTGCCCTGCCGCTTCCATCATGCGACGCATCTGCAGACCCATATCGGCCTGACCGACTACCAGGCAAGCGGGTGAATCCACCAGACGCGTGGAATAGCGCACGGTTTCCACGTCATCGGCGAGCAAGGTTTTCAGGCGATCCAGCAATGCTGTATCACCTTCATTGTTGTCATCGGACTTATCGTCATCTGATTTGTCTTTCTTCAGTGCAGAAATATCCAGATCACCACGTGCAACATCCGCAAACGATTTACCGCCGTATTCACGCAAGCTGCCCATCATCCATTCATCAAGGCGATCCACCATCAACACCACTTCAATATCGTTGGCACGGAATACTTCCAGATGCGGGCTATTGCGTGCAGTCTCATAATTATCGGCAACGATGTAATAGATGTTTGTCTGCCCTTCTTTCATACGGCTGATGTATTCATCCAGCGACTGGTTCTGCTCGCTGGAACCGGATGTGCTGGTAGCAAAACGCAACAACTTGCCGATACGTTCGCGGTTAGCAAAATCTTCTGCCATGCCTTCCTTCAACACATTGCCAAAGGCTTTCCAGAACGTGGCATATTTTTCCGGTTCTTCCGCGAGTTTTTCCAGCATATCCAGCACGCGCTTGGTCAGTGCAGCTTTCATACTGTCCACTGTCGCGTCCTGCTGCAGGATTTCACGCGATACGTTCAGGGACAGATCATTGGAATCCACTACACCTTTAACAAAACGCAGATACAGCGGCAGGAACTGTTCTGCATCATCCATGATGTAGGTGCGCTGTACATACAGCTTCAAGCCGCGTGCTGCATCACGATAATACAAATCAAATGGCGCATTTTCAGGGATATACAACAGACTGGTGTATTCCAGCTTGCCTTCCACACGGTTATGGCTCCAGCTCAACGGTTCGGCATAATCATGCGAGACATGCTGATAAAACGATTGATATTCTTCATCGCTGATTTCGCTTTTACTGCGCGTCCACAATGCGGTGGCGCTGTTGACATTTTCCCATTCGCCTGCTGGTTGCTCAGCACCATCTTTTTCTGAGGCATCTTCAGCAGGTGGTACATATTTCTGCATCTGTACCGGTACAGCAATATGATCAGAATATTTATGGATAATGCCACGCAAACGCCAGTCATCGGCAAACTCTTTTGCATCTTCTTTCAGATGTAATACAACGCGTGTGCCGCGCTCTGCTTTTTCTATATCAGCAATCGAGAAATCGGCTTCGCCAGTGGATGTCCAGTGCACACCTTGCGCTGCAGGAAAACCGGCACGACGGCTGAAAACTTCCACTTTATCCGCCACAATAAATGCAGAATAAAAACCCACACCGAACTGGCCAATCAACTGTGTATCTTTTTTCTGGTCACCAGAAAGGTTTTTAATGAATTCAGCCGTGCCGGAGCGAGCAATGGTGCCAAGATGGGAAATCGCATCTTCGCGGCTCATGCCGATACCGTTGTCATCAATCGTGATGGTGTGCGCTGCACTGTCCATACTGATTCGCACACGCAGATCACCATTATTTTCATACAGGCTGCTGTCTGCCAACGCAGCAAAACGTAATTTGTCGCAAGCGTCTGAAGCATTCGACACCAGTTCGCGCAAGAATATTTCCCGGTTGCTGTACAGCGAGTGGATCATCAATTGCAGAAGCTGTTTGGCTTCCGTCTGGAAAGACATTGTTTCTGTTGGAGATACGGTTTGCTCAGCAGCGGACATACAAGAGACCTCGATAAAACAGTTAGAATCACAGACTGGCGTTAGATGGGGTCTACAGGGTGTATTTCAAGGCGACAGAGCGACCCGGGGCAAACCGGGCAGACCAGTGGTTCTGGTGGGCAGGTGTTGCCCTGCTGGTGGCTTTAGGGATTTGCCAGTTATTACTGGCCTTTGATCGCTCACCGACATCGGATGACGCATTGGTGATGTCTGTACCCAAAAACTGGATCAATGGTTACGGCTGGGCCACAAGTTACAGCGAGAAAATTCCGTTCAATCCTGACTTCACTGGCCCTCCGGCCATGCTGATACCTACCGCTTTATTGATCAAACTGTTTGGTAATCAACTGTGGGCTGGTGGCGTAACCGGTGCCATTATCAATCTGGTGCTGCTGACACTATGCCTGCAACAAATCCGGGCTTACTGGCAACATACCGGCTTGGCCGCACTGTGCCTGGTTTGGGGATGCATCATTTCCAAGCCCAATGATTTCGCAACGCTTGTGGGCTACTACAGCGGCTCCCTGCTGGTTCTGCTGACGACATTGATTGCTTTTAACCAGAA
>DATIDQ010000114.1:0-11320 GCA_035456205.1 Pseudomonadales bacterium | reverse complement strand
ATTTTTCTTCCATGCACTGATAGGCCAGACATTGGGTTATGACGCACACACGGTAAGGCTTCTGGATGCCTGTGTGCTATTCAGCCTGGCTGTGTTGAGCTGGAAAATATTGAGCCCTGTGTCGAGAACCAGCGCAGTTTTAGCACCAGCACTTTTTACACTTCTCTATCTGGCAGGCGGAACTGTTGCTGCATTCCAGCGTGATTATATCGCCATCGTGCCAATTGCTGCTGCGCTTGCGCTACTGTGCCGCTCACAAGTTCACCCTCGGCGTGATGCTGCATTGGTCGGCGCACTATGTGGACTTGCCTGCGGCTTCAAGCCCAATTTCATTGTCGTTTTTCCAGCTCTGCTCTGGATACTGTGGCTAAAGCTTCCAGGCAGCCTGATATCAAAAATCACAGGGACCGCCATTCCCGCAGGCGCAGCATTTACTGCGGTATTTTCAATTCCATTTATTTGGGCTATCAACCATGCTGACTTAAAAGAATTTCTGGAACTTTATAAAACGTATACGCCTATTTATGTATCCACACGCAACGACCTTTACCACTATGACAACCTGAGCCAGCAACTACGCGAGCTTGCATCTATGCAGGCTTCACACCTTATGAAAATGAGTATGTTTGCCATTCCAGGCTTGCTATGGGCATGGCGACAACAACGCAGCAATCCCGTCGCTCTTATACAACTAAAATATCTGGCTATCATGACGTTTGCCATTGCATGGCACGAAGTCATTGCTGGAAAATACTGGTTTGCTCATCTACTACCCCCCTACTTTTTTACTACACTCTGCTTTGCGCTGTTGCTGACACCAGCCAATTCAAAAGCAAAAAATCCAGAAAAAATTATACGGATCATTCTTGTAGCTATCACCTTTTATTGCGCCGTATTTTCAGCAGGAATATATTCCAGCCAACAGCTTTACAACAAACATTACGATGCTGAAAACTACAATATCCGTTCCAAAAAAATTGCCCGCTATCTGCAACAACATCTGAAACCAGACGACAAAGTACAGAGTCTGGATGGATCCGGCGATGGCCAGGGAAGCCTGATGCTAGCGCGCGCCACAACAGCAACACGCTTTGTTGAAGATATCCCGCTTTACCTGCAACCAGATTCATCAGTAACACAGGGCTTCCGGAGAGAATTCCTGGCAGCCATGGCAGAAAATCCCCCGGCGTACTTCGTTTACATCGATAACTTCTGGCATCCAGCTGGTGGAAACCGCCTGAAAGAATTTAAAGAATTGAATTCATTTCTGGAAAAAAATTATGAGATTGCAGAAAAAGAAGAAGGAGAGTACGTAATTTACAAGCGAAAATAACCAGTAAGTCAATCTCGTCCATCCGACAAAGAAAAACCATCAGACAACTGTTTCAACATTTCTGTCGGATGATGCAGGAGTTTATTGGTTAAATTATGCGCTAAAACTTTCATAGCATCTTCAGCGCTATTCCCTCGAGCTATGGATCTCAGTGCACGCTCAACCTCAGCGTCGCGCCACACTTCAGCTTTCTGGCGATATTCCACAACACTGGATGCAGCTTCTTGTCGCCGCTTTTCTCGTTGGTACAGCGCTACGCCTTCCTCGATCAATATACGCGCATCCTCTGCAGCCAATTCCCGCGCCCGTAAATTTTCATCGATCACATCGCGTAAATCATCCACCGTGTAAAGATAAACATCATCCAGCTCAGCCACCTGTGGCTCAATATCACGCGGCATAGCAATATCCACCATAAACATCGGCTGATGCCTGCGTTTTTTTAATGCCTGTTCAACAGCGCCCTTCCCAAGAACTGGCAGCTGACTGGCAGTCGACGAGATGACAATATCCGCTTCATGCAAACGATCGGGAATATCACCCAACAGAATCGCTTCAGCCTGTAAGGATTCCGCCAGCAATTGCGCACGCTCCAAGGTGCGATTGGCGATAATAATTCTGGCAATGCCTTGTTCGCGTAAATGGCGCGCCACCAATTCAACCGTTTTGCCTGCGCCAATCAGCAATGCTGTATTGTTGTGCAAATCTGCAAAGATACGTTGCGCCAATCGCACGGCTGCATACGCAACCGATACGGGATTGTGTCCTATTGCCGTTTCAGCACGCACACGCTTGGAGACAGAAAACACCTGCTGGAAAGTCTGGTTCAAGGGGCCACGCAACGTGCCCGCCTCAACCGCCTGTGCAAATGCTGATTTCATCTGCCCGAAAATTTGCGGTTCACCCAATACCAGTGAATCCAGCCCACACGCTACCAACATCAAATGACGCGCAGCCGCCTCATCGCGATGACAATAGTGACAACGCCACAATTCATCACCATCCAGTCCGTGAAAGGCGGCCAGCCACTCCAGCACACTATGCGCATCAACATCTGCACCGATATACAGCTCCGTCCGGTTGCAGGTTGATAGAATCACTGCGTCTACATTGCCAAGAGCAGCTGATAGCGCACGCAATGCTGCAACCATCAACTCCGGAGCAAAGCTGACCCTCTCGCGCAAAGCCAGCGATGCCGAATTATGATTGATGCCGACAGCCAGAAGAGACATGCAGTGACCTTTTAAATAGGCGTGCATTATAGCGCCCACCTGCATTTGGGTAATCCACCGTCTGTCTATATCATAGGGCGATTGTTTACCAATGAGAAAAACCATGGGCAAAAATGCTTCTTTGCTGTGCTGGCTCGCCATCAGCCTGACAGTGACACTGACTGGTTGTGGTAATCAGCCTCAAGCCAGCCAGGACATCGCTACAACAACTCCCGTCAATGACACGCCGGCACGACCTTTTTCATCAGACACCCTTTACACATTGCTAGTCGCGGAAACGGCTGCTAATCGCGGCCAGCTGGACATTGCCTTGGCCAATTATTACCAGCAGGCCTATAAAACCCGTGATGTTGGTGTGGTTCGTCGAGCCACTCTGCTGGCCGAGTACCTGCAAGCACCACAGGCAGCGCTGGATCTCGCACAATTATGGTCCGATATCGAACCCCAAAACCCGGAACCGGTGTATCTAGCCGGGCGCTATCTTGTGAATTTCCAACGCCTGGATCTGGCCGTACAAAAATCAAAGCGGTTGCTGGAACTGGATGCACAAACGCTATTTGTACCGATAGCCCTCAGCCCTGCCGCCAGCGACGCAAAAACACAGGCTGATCTGAAAAAAGAATACGAACCGCTGCTGCAACTGTATCCAGACAGTACTGATTTATTGCTCGGTTATGCCGCGTTACTTGAATTGCAGGGCAACTACGACGACAGCCTGAGCCATGTGGAACGTGTGCTCAAAATCAATGATAAAGATTTGCAAGCTCGTTTATTTGAAATTGACATATTGTATAAAAGTGGAAGACCGGATAAAGCCCTGAAACGCATGGCAGCAGTTGTCGAGGATGATCCTGAAAATAATCGGCTGCGTATGCAGTACGCCCAGATGCTGACTGAACAGGACCTGGAAAAAGCGCGTGAACAATTTGAATATATGGCGCAGCGAAATTCACTGGATCCTGATCTCTTATTATCCAGGGCATTGGTAAATTACAAGCTGAATGATCGCGTTCAAGCTAAAGATCTGTTTGAACAATTATTGTTTCTGAAAAAATATACTGATACGGCACAATACTATCTGGGAGAAATTTCACTAGCCGAGCAAGCGCCCAGCAAAGCACTGGAGCACTATCGTCGGGTGGAAGGCGGCAATGAATACCTGCTCGCAGTAGCGCGTGCCTTTAATCTGATGATTGAACTGAACAAGCGAAGCGAAGGACAGCAGTGGCTGGTACAGCAGCGTAATGCGCATCCTGATCAGGCTCTCCGGCTATATATAATTGAAGCCAATGTTTTGTTAAAACATGGTGATACAGCTCGCAGCCTGGCTGCACTCAATGAAGCTATCAAGAAATATCCCGAGCAACCCGAATTGTATTTTGCGCGCTCATTGCTGCTTGAAAAAATGGGGAATCTTCCTGCTGCAGAAACAGATCTACGTTTTGTTTTGAGCAAACAGCCAGATAACGTCGATGCCCTGAATGCGCTCGGCTACATGTTGGCTAACAGCAACCAGCAACTGGATGAATCCTACCAATTACTCAGTAAAGCACTCACATTGCATCCCGATGATGCAGCTATTCTGGATAGTATGGGCTGGGCACTCTACCGCATGGGGCGTCAGGAAGAAGCCATTTTACGTTTGAAAAAATCCTTTAACCTCGACCCGAATGATGAAGTGGCTGCCCATCTCGGTGAAGTGTTATGGAACATCGGCAAGCACGACGAAGCAGCGGCCATCTGGCAACAGGGGCTGCGACTCAAACCCGGTAGCGATATCATCACGACAACTCGCAAACGGCTACAGGCACCATAAGTTTCTGCGGCGGGCTTTGCTGCAGAAACCTTGGAGCCACCATGCGCTTACGCTATGATGTCAATCCTTCCCACCTCACGCCTTGGAGACCCTGATGAGCGATGCAATTGTGCATGTAACTGATGCCAGCTTTGAAGCTGAAGTCCTGAAGTCTGATAAGCCCGTATTGGTCGATTTCTGGGCAGCGTGGTGCGGCCCCTGCAAAATGATAGCTCCGGTGCTGGACGAGTTGGCAAAAGACTTCGCTGGCCGCGTTAAAATCTGCAAAATGGACGTGGATGCCAGCAAGGAAACTCCCGCAAAATTCAATATCCGCGGGATCCCCACGCTGATGATTTTCAAGAATGGCAATCTGGACGGTACCAAAGTAGGCGCTCTGTCTAAAGTCCAACTCAGCGAATTCATCAACAGCGCCCTGTAATCCAGCCGCGGGCGAGAGTTCTGGAATGCCTGCACTCGCCCGCTGGACAGGATTGCACAAGCAGCCTATAGTTAGCCCAACTGCGCGGATGCGCAGACTATAAAAGCCGGATACAACGACCGGCACAGGCTTAAGCTACACCATCCAGCCTAAGTCGCCCACAACAATCTTTTATCCAAAAACCCCTCTCTCCCTCACACGACATCACACTCAAGAACCTATGAATCTGACCGATCTTAAAACCAAACCGATCGAAGAATTACTGCAGATTGCAGAAAATATTGGCCTGGAAAACATGGCCCGCAATCGCAAACAGGACGTTATCTTTACCATCCTCAAACGCCACGCCAAAAGCGGTGAAGACATCAGCGGCGAGGGCGTGCTGGAAATTTTGCAGGATGGTTTTGGTTTCTTGCGATCCTCTGACTCCTCTTACCTCGCTGGTCCAGATGATATTTACGTGTCGCCCAGCCAGATACGCCGCTTTAACTTGCGCACTGGTGATGAAGTGGTCGGCAAGATTCGTCCACCCAAGGAAGGTGAACGTTATTTTGCCTTGCTGAAAGTCGACACCATTAACGGTGATCGTCCCGAAGGCTCCAAAAATAAAGTTTTGTTTGAAAACCTGACGCCACTGTTTCCCAATCAGCGTATGAAACTGGAATCCGGCAATGGATCACGAGAAGATCTTACCGGGCGCATCATCGACCTCATCGCACCCATCGGCAAAGGCCAACGCGGTTTGATTGTTGCACCGCCCAAGGCCGGCAAAACACTGATGATGCAACACATCGCCCAAGCCATTGCCCGCAACAATCCTGAATGCCACCTGATTGTATTGTTGATTGATGAGCGCCCGGAAGAAGTGACAGAAATGCAGCGCTCGGTACGCGGCGAAGTGGTGGCATCAACATTCGATGAACCACCCACACGTCATGTGCAAGTCGCTGAAATGGTAATCGAACGCGCCAAGCGTCTGGTTGAACACAAACAGGATGTTGTCATTCTGCTCGACTCCATCACACGACTGGCTCGCGCTTATAACACCACCGTGCCATCATCCGGCAAAGTATTGACCGGCGGTGTAGACGCGAATGCGCTGGAGCGCCCAAAACGCTTCTTCGGTGCAGCACGCAACATTGAGCACGGCGGCTCGCTGACTATTATCGCCACATCGTTGGTCGATACTGGTTCAAAAATGGATGAAGTCATTTACGAAGAGTTCAAGGGAACGGGCAATCAGGAATTGCATCTCGACAGAAAAATTGCCGAGAAACGTATTTATCCTGCCATCAATATCCGTCGATCCGGCACGCGCCGCGAAGAACTGTTGATGGGCGAAGATGAAATGCAGAAAGCCTGGATCCTGCGCAAACTGTTGCATGATATGGAAGACACAGGTGCAACTGAATTCCTGATCGACAAGTTGAAAGACTTCAAGACCAATGAGGAATTCTTTGGCTCGATGAAACGCAAGTAATATTTCCGGGCGGCTCTTTGTGCAAACGCATCTGGTGTCGCTCTCGGTAAAATGCGGGATGCATTAGCCAGATGAACTCCAGTTTGCGGCGCCTGAATCCTGTTATTTCGCATACGTTTGCCATTTTCTTCATATTTGTGCCAGCCCTGATGTTGTTGTATGCATCGGTTGCATTCGGCAGATGGTATCCGTCATCGGATGAATGGAATGTCATCCCCTTTTTGCTGGATGACACAAAATTCACCGCGGCATATGTGTGGCTACCACATAATGAGCACCGACTTGTTTTACCAAAGCTGATCTGGAAACTGATGTACCCCGCCACCGGCGCGGACTACCGGTTTTTTACCTGCCTCAATACAAGCATCTATATTTTGGCATCAGTTTATCTGCTGCGGTGTTTGCGCAATCAAGCCGGAAAAAACAGACTCACTGATCTGGCCATACCGTTGCTGTTGTTATCAGGCGCACAAGGCGTGCATTACTGGGGCTTCGAACTCCAGGCTGCAATGTCCAATGCGTTGTTAATGAGTTTGATGGCCGCTGTTCTGGTTTGCGCCTGCCTCGAAGAACAGCAGAAACAGAAACATCGTGCCGCGGTCATGGTTGTAGCTGGCTGTCTTGTTGCGCTCACGTTAACCGGTGTGAACGGCGTTATACCTGCCACTACAATAGCAATCTGCTTGCTATTTTCACTTGCGCACAGACATTCAGCCCACAACAGTATGGAGGCAAATGAAAAAATTCTTGCCGCCGCATCCTGCACTGCACTATTAATTGCGTTTTTATCAGTACAGGGCATTAAGTCAGCCGGAGATAACCAAAACCCCACGTTACGACAAGTGGTCACCAATTTTTATCAGGTTATGTCTTCTTCTGCCGGTGAGCTCAACCCATTCCAGCATTGGATTTTCATACTGGCTTTTACTGTGTACGCCGCATGCAGCCTCTTGTTACTGGGGCAGCTGGCGCTAAGAAAATCCGCCCACGGTAACAGCGCCCTCACGGCAACATCCACACTCCTCGGTGTTTTTGCTGCCGCCGCATCCCTACCATTAGCAGTGGCTTTTGGCCGAAATACGGGAGACTGGAGCAACGACCAGATCTATCACTATTCACCGTATTCAGTCCCGGCTATTTTTGCCATCATTATGATAATCAGCCTGGCTGCAAAACCCGCGCAAAAAAATGGCCTGCTTGTTGGAATTCTGGCATTTAGCCTGTTTGTTCAACTGCATAACTTTAACTTACCGCTAGAATGGGGAAAGAGCAGGGCATCCACAAATAACCAGGTGAGGGCTTTATTGTCTGAAGGTGGATGCATCGAAGATATTCTGCAAAAAAATATCGCCTACTTTTACTTTGTACAAAATGACTGGGCTATAAGAACGGTAGGAAAGGGCATGCTCACTCTGAAAAAATATGGCATCCCGGAATACCAAAATATGCATAAATGCAAAAAAACAAATGAACAAAACCAATGAACACAAAATAACCAGTATGCTGGCGCTGATCGCTTTTGTCGCATACTGGCAGCTATCGACATCAATTCCGATCTGGCTGTTTGTGTTATGGTGTTTTTTTCAGAATACACCTGTCGCTCTACCAACATCAATAAAAAAAATTAAACCAAAAACATTGGCTGCGCTATCACAAAGTCGCAACAATAATTTCAACTTACTTCGCCTTTTGGCCGCATGGTCTATATTATTTTTCCACAGCTATGTACTGACAGGCACCATGCCGACATCATGGTTCGACACCCATATCGGCAGATATATGGGGTTTTATGCAGTGAATGTATTTTTCTTCATCAGTGGATTTCTGGTAACTCAAAGTATCGAGCGCAGCAGTCTGTCGCGCCGTTACCTCACATTGCGATTTATGCGTCTTGTTCCACCATTATGCATGGCAATGTTGAGCTCTATCCTGCTACTAGGGCCATTAATGACAACGCTGCCTGTTTATAATTATTTCTGCGATCTGGCAGACTGGTTTTATCTGGCTATAAGCACATCAATGAAAGATATGCACTTTACACTTCCAGGTGTGTTTGCCAACAACCATTATCCTAATATCGTCAATGGCTCACTGTGGACATTGGTTCAGGAAATCCGGCTCTATATTTTCTTGTTTCTTCTTGCTCAGCTGGGTGTGATCCGCAATCGCTATCTTCTACTTGCAACGACTGCAGGAATATTTGCACTTTACTTCATTCGTTTTTTTCAAATCGAAGCAACAGTCGAGTTAGCCGAATTGTGGCGCGAAAAAGCTCATAATATCCTGCTTGTGCATTTGTATTTCTTCCTTGGATTCCTTGCAGCACAATTGGCTCACTGGCTACCTATTCACTGGCGTTATAGCCCCCTGCTCGCTCTACCTGTGCTCTGCCTTCAGCACACATTTTTACACGACCTCAGCATTGCGGTACTGGTTGCTTATCTTGTATTGTTACTGACATATGGCTCTGGCAATTATCTTCATTTTTACAACAAGCTTGGCGACTACTCCTATGGCACTTACCTCTACGCATTTCCTATCCAGCAAATGCTGGTAGCCTGGTTTCCAGGACTGAGTTTCACAGAGCTGGTACTCTATGCCACACCAACAGCATTATGTTGCGCCCTTGCCTCATGGCATTTATTAGAAAATCCACTGATGACATATTCTAAGAACTTGCACTTCAGTAAAGCCACTATAGGCAATAACCGCCAAAGAGTTTTACTCACAGGTGAAAATGCATGAAATATAAAGACCTGCGCGAATTTATCGAATTTCTTGAACACCGCGGCGAGCTGAAGCGCATCAGCGTGGAGGTTGATCCACATCTGGAAATGACAGAGATTTGTGACCGCGTCTTGCGCGCTGGCGGGCCTGCACTACTGTTTGAAAATCCTAAAGGTTATAAAGTGCCGGTACTAGCGAATCTGTTCGGCACTGAACAGCGTGTTGCTTTAGGCATGGGACGTGAATCGGTTGATGACTTGCGTGACGTCGGAAAACTTCTCGCATATCTGAAAGAACCAGAACCACCAAAAGGTTTTCGTGACCTTATCGGACAACTGCCAACCCTGAAACAGGTTCTCAACATGGCGCCCAAAGTGGTGCGCAGTGCAGCATGTCAGGAAAACATTATTGAAGGCGACAACGTCGACTTACATAGCCTACCTATCCAGACATGCTGGCCCGATGACGCTGGCCCACTCATTACCTGGCCACTAGTCATAACACGCGGACCGCATAAAGAACGACAAAATCTTGGCATTTATCGCATGCAATTGATCAGCAAAAATCGCTTGATCATGCGCTGGCTATCACATCGTGGCGGCGCACTGGATTTTCACGAATGGAAACAGTTACACCCCGGCACACCCTTTCCTGTTTCTGTTGCATTGGGCGCCGATCCCGCCACGATTCTTGGTGCTGTCACGCCTGTGCCAGATACATTATCTGAATACGGCTTTGCCGGCTTATTGCGCGGCGAAAAAACTGAAGTCATCAAAAGCATCGGCAATGATTTGCAAGTGCCTGCCAGTGCTGAATTTATTCTTGAAGGGGTGATACATCCTGACGATATGGCTGATGAAGGCCCGTTTGGTGACCATACTGGCTATTACAACGAAGTGGATCGCTTTCCGGTTTTTACTGTCGAGCGCATTACACATCGCAATAATCCGATCTATCACAGTACTTATACTGGTCGCCCACCAGATGAGCCAGCAATACTCGGCGTAGCACTGAACGAAGTCTTTGTACCTTTACTGCAGAAACAATTTCCGGAAATCACCGACTTTTATTTGCCGCCGGAAGGCTGCTCTTATCGCCTTGCTGTTGTCACCATCAAGAAACAATATCCCGGCCATGCAAAACGCGTGATGATGGGGGTGTGGAGTTTTTTGCGCCAGTTCATGTACACCAAATTTGTTATTGTCACCGATGATGATGTGAATGCACGTGATTGGAAAGATGTAGTGTGGGCAGTCACCACACGCATGGATCCAATTCGCGATACCGTGCTGGTCGACAATACGCCAATTGATTATCTGGATTTTGCTTCACCCGTCTCAGGCCTCGGTTCAAAAATGGGACTTGATGCCACACACAAGTGGCCTGGCGAGACCACGCGGGAATGGGGCAAACCCATTACAATGACTGATGAAGTCAAACTACGCATTGATACACTATGGCAAGAACTCGGACTAGGCTGACAAAATAAATTTTATATTTCTGCACAAGAGGATTTAATGATGAGCGCTGACAATTCACACCTGGCAATACAAGCCAATATCCAGTCCGTTACACTGGCAATGAAAGGCGACCGCGAAGGTTGGTTAGCACTTTATGCAGAAGACGCCGTTGTAAAAGATCCAGTTGGCAAATCACCCTTTGATGCCATTGGCGATGGCCACCGTGGAAAAGCCGGTATCGCAAAATTCTGGGATACCGTCATTGGCCCATCCAATCTGACAATCAATGTTCACAAACGCATTCCCAGTGGCACACACAGTTGCGCCGTGCATCAGACCGCCATCAATGATATGGGCAAGGGTAAAACCGAAGTCGATATGATTGCCACTTATGAAGTGAATGACGAAGGCAAGATCACGGCAATGAGCGCTTACTGGAGTTGGCCAGAAATGGAAAACCAACTGAAGAAACTGGGTTTTATGTAACGGGTATTTAATAAAAAATTACTCGCCAAAATCGCGCTTGTACTGCTCACGAACCGAGCTGAATGCAAGACGCAAGCGCAGAGCATCGAAGGGTGGTTTGAAAAAACCGTGATAATCCCCACGCGGATTGATCACGGTAATATTGCCACTATGCTCCACCAGATAACCACCGCCTTCAATGGGCGCTTTGGTAAACCCCGAGTTCAAATCACCTGCAAACTTGACTAACTCCATATATTCGCCTGTTATGCCGAAAAATGCAGGGTTGAAGTAAGCCGTATATTCACGCAGTTTATCCGGCGTATCACGTGCAGGATCTACAGAAACCATCACTATCTGCACCTGCTCAGCATCACCTGTTTTTT
>DATIDQ010000113.1:0-46298 GCA_035456205.1 Pseudomonadales bacterium | reverse complement strand
TATGGTGCGGCTGCCGAAACGGTCTGCCGCGCATCACTGCATTGCCGCGACTTGCCACCGAATGGATCGCCGCAATCTCCAGCATTTCCTCTTCGCGCAGTGGCGGCAACAAACCCGGCAAGCGCTGCGCCAGCATGGTTTTGCCCGTACCGGGAGGACCGCATAAAAGCAGATTGTGTCCGCCGGCCGCTGCAATTTCCAATGCGCGCTTGGCAGCAATCTGCCCACGCACATCAGCCAAGTCCCATTGCGAATGCGCTACCGCTTGCCCAGTTGTTTTCAAACGCAGCGGGGTAATTTTTTCCTGCTCGTGCAAATGCGCACAAACATCCAGCAGATGTTTTGCTGCGTATACCTCGCAGCCACTGTATTGCGCAGCTTCCTCACCATTGGCATACGGCAGCAACAATGAGCGATTGTCGCGGGCACACGCCATCGCCGCAGTGAGTGCGCCATTTACTGGCCGCAACTCACCGGATAAAGCCAATTCGCCAATACATTCAATATGTTCCAAGGACTCAGCAGGAACCTGACCGGATGCTGCGAGAATGCCGAGTGCAATGGCCAGATCGTAACGGCCACCTTCTTTCGGCAAATCAGCCGGCGCGAGATTGATCGTGATACGTTTTGGCGGAAAATCAAAGCCGGCATTGAGCAGCGCACTGCGCACACGATCCTTACTTTCTTTCACCGCAGTTTCAGGCAACCCGACTATCGACAGCCCGGGCATGCCATTGGATAAATGAATTTCAACGGTGATAAGCGGTGCGTTGATGCCCAATTGGGCGCGCGAATAGACAACAGCCAGTGACATGCCAGACTCCTTCCATGGTAGCTACAAAAAATGATGGGCAACGGAAAATCCTTTCCTGTGTGCATTCTGACTGACGCAACATGGAAATAATAGCCTAGCTCCACGACGCGCCAGTGCGGTGCGGGTGCACTATAACCGCACCATTTACGCCCACTAACCTGCAGATTTCCGCCTTTCACAGCATAAAACCTGAGGAATTCCAGTTTTTTAGCAGGCTGGCAAACTTCTTGCTCTGTTTTTACTGCAACACATGACCAAACAGAGGATGACACCAATGACTTATAAAAAAACCCCTTCACTGTCAGCCGCATGGCGTTCTATCGGCAAAATACTGCTCGCTTCCCTGTTTCTTGTTGCGAGCACCATCAGCCACGCAGATGACAAGAAAAATTTCAAAATGGCGTGGAGCATTTACGCAGGCTGGATGCCATGGCCTTACGCCGACCAGTCCGGCATTCTGAAAAAATGGGCAGATAAATACGGCATCACTATCGAGATCAAGCAACTCGACTATATTGAATCCCTCAATCAATTTACTGCAGGGCAATTTGATGCTGTGCTGGTCACCAATATGGATGCACTGACCATTCCTGCTGCTGGCGGTGTGGATACATCTATTGTCTTAATTGGAGATTATTCCAATGGCAACGACGGCCTGACACTGAAAGGCAAGAAAAACCTGAAAGATATCAAAGGCCAGAAAGTGAATCTGGTAGAGCTTTCTGTCTCGCATTATTTTCTTGCGCGCGCTCTGGAAAGTGTGGGGCTGACAGAAAAAGATATCAAAGTAGTCAATACATCCGATGCAGATATTGTCGCCGCCTGGGGCACACCGGAAGTGACCGCTGCCGCCTCATGGAATCCGCAACTGTCTGAAATCAAGAAACAGAAAGACACGTATGAAGTATTTGATTCGTCAAAAATACCGGGGGAAATCCTGGATGCACTGGCCATCAATACCGCCACATTGAAAGCGCATCCGGAACTGGCGAAAGCTTTGGCAGGCGCATGGTTTGAAACACTGTCCGTCATGAACAAGGGCGATGCTACTGCCACGACTGCCAAAACCAGTATGGCGCAATTGTCCGGTACAGATTTGCCCGGCTATGAAGCACAACTGAAAACCACCAAGCTTTTCTATACCCCGAAAGAAGCACTTGAATTTGCTACCGCGCCAGCACTGGCAACTTCCAATGACATGGTGCGTAAATTCTCGTTTGATCACGGTTTGCTGGGCGCGAATGCTACCAGTGTTGATGTGATCGGCATTGAATTTCCCGGCGGCAAAGTGTTGGGTGATGCCAAGAATATCAAATTGCGTTTTGATCCTGCTTACGTACAACTCGCCGCTGACGGCAAGTTGTAAATCCCGAATCTCCTCAAGCCTGTACTTGTCCTTTAAGAGTACCTTTGCCGCCTTCGGGCGGCTTTTTTTATTTCCACATCGGATAGTTAGCTATCCGCGTGCCTCCAGTAACGCCGCTGCCATAATCAAGCCCGCACCACACCATTCTGTCAGCGACAATACCTCGTGGTTAAACCACATCGATGTGATGACTGCCGCTACCAGCTCCAGAATAATGATCACAGCGGCACGCCCTGCTTCCAGATGCGTCACGCCCCATTGCGTCCCGATATTGGCCAACAACAGCCAACACAAACCAAAAACACTTGCCTGCAACAATAGTGAAGGCGATATATTCACTGGCCAATGCTGCACACCAAGCAATAACAGCAATGCAGACATCACAGTACAACTGAAAAACATCAGGGCAATTTTGGGAGGAACAGGCAAATGTGGCGTGGCGCGAAAAATAATATTGTTCATTGCGTAAGCAAAACCGGATGAAATGGCCAACAGATCCAGCCACGACGGCGGCTGCGCGAAAACATTCACACCACCCAGAATCAACCATGCACCAGTCAATGCACACATCACCGCCAACATACGCATGGGTGTGAGTTTTTCGCCCAGAAATACTATACCGCCTACTACAGCCCATACCGGCAACATATAAAACAGCGACATCATGCGCACCACATCGCCATACATCACGCTCATGTTGAATGCGATACTGGCATAACCACCCAGACAAAAAATCCCGGTGATAACACGCCACTGTGTGCGCCACTGCGACAATTGCCGCCACAACAATGGCAGCGCAAACAACAGGACAGAGCCATAAGCAATGAAAAACAGTGCGGCGCCATCCAGCCCGGCACTGGAAAAATATTTCAGTGGAATCCAGGTGCAACCCCAGATAATAGACGAGCCAACCAGCGCCAACACTGGCAAACGTGAAACACTATGCATAATAAAATTATTCCGCTGTTGATAGCGGATATTATTCTATTCCGAATGGAAAAGTATCATGCTGGCGGAAAAAGGCCATATCATGATTCGGCCACAATTCTGCGCCACTGGCCTCTGCGATTTGCTTCAGCTTGCGGATACTGGATAACGCCAACTGCTCGCTGTCACGCCAGCACAAACCTGGCGCAATTTCCTTTTGAAGATTTTCCTGCAAATCTGCCGCATCACCACACAGCAATATCGGTTTGCCTTTCGGCAATTCGATCAACATGGACATATGGCCCGCCGTGTGCCCCGGCGTTTCAATGACCTGCACTCCGCTCGCCATACTGTAATCACTGCAGTGCACGCACCAACGCACGCCGTGCGTAAAATCATCCTGAAAGTATGCTTCATCAGCGGGTTCACACATGGCCGCGAGTTCACGCTGGTGTACATGCACTTCAGCATGTTTCATGTCATTAAGACCACCGGCGTGATCAAAATGCAGATGACCGCAAACAACACAATCGACATCGCGCACATCCAATCCTAATTGCGCCAACCGCGATGGCAAACGCTGCTCTTCCGTCACTTCCGGTGGACCAAAAGCGAACGCAGGATTTTCATACCATTTCGCCCGCAACTGCGGATCATGGACTTTACTGTAGTCGCAACCTACGTCGTAAAGAATGCGACCGTTCCTGGTTTCAATCAGGTACGCCAGTATTGGTGCCTCGATCATGACACCAACTCCCACATTGCGGGTAGACAGGGATTTTTCATAGCGATGTGTTCCGCACAATAAAGGCCAGAAGCGCGTCACTGATGTCATCAGCAGTGTCCTTTCAAACTTAGTGCCCTGTCAGGAATGAAACACCATCGACGCCAACAAATGTCGCGCCCTGATTGCCCACAACATCAAAATCCACAGCATCTTCATGCGCCATACGCTGCACACGATAACGGTGATAACAGGCAATCTGGTGTTTGAACGGAATCAACTGCGGCAATGAATCGCCAAATAAATTGGCATGCAACGCCGGCAACCTATGCCATGGCTGATTCGGCTTTTCATGATGGGCATTGTGATAACCAAAATTCAAGGTGAACAAATTCAATAATGGATATTTTGTTGAATGCAGATTGCTATATGTATGCGTGGCTTCAAATTCCTCATCAAATTGCCTGGCTTCCGGCCCGCGCTCCTGTTCCAGCGTTGCAAACAATTCATAGGTGTGTTGGAACGCATCCATAAAACGCAAGACATGCAGCATCAACATATAGGACACTGCATAAAACAGCAGCGCCATCGGTGCATAGAGTCCTACCAATGCAAAAAGTGATCCGCGAACCAGCAACACCGTTATCACGTGCGACCGCTGTGTTTTTCGCTTGGGCAACACAAATGGCATGACAGGCACCAACCAGTGCATCACCAGATCAACGGCTGGAATGTATGCCCACTCCAGTATCTGCAAGACACGCAACAACATCGGGTATTGCAACAAGCGAGTACGAAAATTGAAAGCCACGACATCCGCGCGATCAACATGATGCCGAAAATGTTTATGCCGCAAGCCTTCATACGTGCCATAGCAGGCACCTGTCAGCCACAATAACATTGCGCCGAAGCGCGCATTATTTGCGTTGTCTGCAAACAACGTGTTGTGTGCGCATTCATGGATAAGATAGGCGGCAATAATCATTGCATGCGCCAATACCAATACACCGGCTGCATTAGCCAGCCAATTTTCACCGGCAATCAGCCACCAACCAGCGGCATAACCACCAAACGCATAAGCGAATGCCAAAAGGTTAGGTAAAACACCGTCCCGATAACGAAATAGTTTTTTATGGAAAAATTCTGGATACAAGACAGACATAATCACCCCGGGGTGGGTCGTCCCACTTGTCATAAACGCTGCTGGTCGTCCGGCAGCGGATTCGCAGAATCAGCCCTGAACAGCGAAGCAATATCCACGCCAGAAAATTACCGGTACAAACGCCACTTTCATGAACACGAAGAACTTTTTTGGTGCAAAAACCTGAAAAGCGCACCATGAAGAAACATTCAGCAATCCCAAAAGTACTTCAATGGCCAAATTGTCATGATACTTGTGACGGCTACAGGGGTTGGCACACTCCATGCATTTCTTCAGCTAACAGGTCGCTAGGGTTCCGGCTTTTTTATTAAAGCGTCTGGTCCGAGAGCGGCCGGCCTCACCAGAGGTGACACGGAGGGACAAAAGCCCGGGAGACTGCACAGCGCTTGGCGCTATTCCGTTCCGGTCACACTGGAGACATGCATGAAAAGAGCAATAAACATCCGGCCATCACGCACACTGGCCCTGGTGTCGGGATTATTGCCATTTATTGTTGTTGCTGTGTTTTACGTATCTGCATCGATCACACGCCATGCAGACAATGAAAATGATCGTTTGCTGCCAGGCATCACGCAGTTATACGAAGGTATTCACCAGATTGCACTGGAAGAAGACAAACGCACCGGCAACATTATTCTATGGACGGATACTGTTGCCAGTCTGAAACGTCTCGCGTGGGGCGTTGGTATTAGCGCCACCAGCGGTTTGCTGTTTGGAATGTTGACAGGGATGTTTCCTCTTTTTCGTAATACATTTTCACCGCCGATTGCCGTGCTGTCGCTGATTCCACCGATGGCTATCCTGCCGATCCTGTTTGTGATGTGCGGCTTGGGCGAAGTATCAAAAGTGGTGCTGATTGTTCTGGGCATTGCGCCGGTCATCATCCGTGATATGCAGGGTCGCGTGCAGGATTTGCCGCACGAACAATTGATAAAAGCACAATCACTCGGTGCATCCAGTTGGCAGATTGCTGTACGCGTGGTGTTGCCGCAAGTGTTGCCACGTTTGCTGGATGCATTGCGTTTATCACTGGGTGCTGCATGGCTGTTCCTGATTTCTGCCGAAGCGATTGCTGCAGAAGATGGTCTCGGTTACCGGATATTTTTATTGCGGCGCTATCTCGCGATGGATGTCATCCTGCCCTACGTGGCGTGGATTACTTTACTGGCCTGGTTGATGGATCGCGGTCTGCGACAACTGCACCAGAAAGCCTTTCCGTGGATACAGGGCAAGGATACCGGCGAGGATGCACCATGAGTTTTATCAGCATCCGTCATTTATGGAAAGAATACGGTTCACGCGTGGTATTGGAAAATATTTCCCTGGATGTCGAGCAGGGAGAGTTTGTCAGTATTGTCGGCGCATCCGGTTGCGGCAAGACAACCTTTTTCAAAATGCTACTGGGCGAAGAAAAATCCACGCGCGGTGACATGTTGCTGAATGACAAGCCGTGGCCACAGGAACCGGATGCGGATCGCGGCGTGGTATTCCAGCGTTACTCGGTATTCCCGCATCTCACAGCAATAGACAACGTGATTCTCGGTCTGGAATTTCGTGATGCAAAATTCACCACCCGGTTATTTGGCGCAAAAAAACGCGCGGCACGCGAGCGAGCGCAAGCCATGCTGGAAGCCGTCGGTCTGGGTGCCAGCGGCAACCGTTATCCGCACGAGCTATCTGGCGGCATGCAACAGCGGTTAGCGCTGGCGCAATCACTGGTTCGCGAGCCCGCCATCCTGTTATTAGATGAACCTTTCGGCGCACTGGATCCCGGTATCCGCACCGATATGCACACCTTACTGTTGAATTTATGGACAGAAAAAAAATTTACCGTCTTTATGGTGACGCACGACATCAAGGAAGGATTTTCACTCGGCACACGCCTGCTGGTATTTGACCGGGTGCGCATAGATCCACATGAGCCCGATGCCTACGGCGCAAAAATTTCCTACGACTTGCCACTAAAAACAAACCGGCCACTCAAAAAACATGGCCATTAAAAACAAAACGGAATCCGTTATGACAACATCGTATCAACCACAGCTTGTCCGTTATCAGGAATCCCTGCGCGGCGGCATGAGCTGGTCCATGATCATCAAACGCGGTTTTGCTTTACGCCTCACGGCTACAGCAGACAACGCCAATGTGGCACTGCTCGCATTCAACGCACAACAACCCTTAGACCGTTATAACATGCCCGATACATTGAAAGCACAACATACTTTTTTGCTCACCGAAGGACACATTCTTTATTCCGATATGGGGCATGCGCTGCTGTCTATTATTTATGACAGCGTCGGCTGGCATGACACGGTTAGCGGCACTAACACACGTGAAATGGTGCAAGAAAAATATGGTGAAGGCGATTACCAGTCCCTGCGCAACAACTGGTATCGCAGCGGACGAGATCTTCTGTTAGTTGAACTGGGCAAACACGGGTTAGGAAGACGCGACCTGACAGCCAACGTCAATCTGTTCAGCAAAGTTAGCGTGGACAATGACGGCGATATGCAATTTGCAGAAAATCACAGCAAAGCCGGCGACGTGATTGATCTGCGCGCCGATATGGATGTGTTAGTAGTGCTTGCCACAAGCCAACACCCGCTAGATCCATCAACCCGTTATTCGCCAGTCAGTGTCAATGCTGAAATATGGGAATGCGGGATCGCGGGTGAAAATGATATTTGTATGACAAAACGACCTGAAAATGTGCGCGGACTCGACAACACCGCACGTTGTTTTTGCCAACATTCTAATATAGGAGGTGCTGCATGAAAGGCTTCTGTATAGCACCCAGCACACGCAATCCCGCTGATGCGATTTTTCGTGAAACCGTCAACGCAGGTGACTACTGGTTACACGAACTGAAACAGGGTGAAGTGCTGCGCATTGTCGATCTGGAAGGCAATCAGGCCGTAGATACACTTTTTTTTAATGCCGCCGATCCACATGACCGTTACAGCGCTGCGGATACCCTGCGTGCACAGAAAAATATTTATCTCACCGTCGGTTCAATATTGCTCGCACAAAGCGGCAAACCGCTGGTGGAAATTGTGGCAGACACTTGTGGCCGGCATGACACACTCGGCGGCGCATGCGCTGCAGAAAGTAATATGGTTCGCTACGCGCTGGACAAGCGCTACATGCATAACTGCCGCGACAGCTTCTTGTTAGCTCTTGCTGAAAACGATACATCACTCAGCAAGCGCGACATCGGCCACAACGTAAATTTTTTCATGAATGTACCGGTCACGCCGGAAGGCGGATTGAGTTTTGCTGATGGTATTTCCGAACCGGGAAAATACGTGGAAATGCGTGCAGCCATGGATGTGATTGTGCTGGTATCCAACTGTCCGCAACTGAATAACCCTTGCAATGCATACAACCCCACACCGGTTGATATGCTGATCTGGAATCACTGATATGTTTGACACCGTACTGATTGCCAATCGCGGCGCCATCGCCTGCCGCATTATCCGCACCCTGAAAAAAATGGGCATCCGTTCAGTCGCTGTTTATACCAAAGCCGATGCGGATTCCCTGCATGTGCAACTGGCCGATGTGGCAGAACTGATCGGTGAAGGCCCCGCTGCCGATTCCTACCTGAACGTGGAAAAAATTCTTGCGGTAGCAGAAAAACATCATGTGCAAGCTATTCATCCTGGCTACGGATTTCTCAGCGAAAACACCGGTTTTGCAGCGGCATGTGTTGCCCGCGGCATCGCTTTTGTCGGACCGCGCGCTGAACATATCACCGCGTTTGGCCTGAAACATACTGCAAGGGAACTCGCTGAACAGAATGGTATTCCGCTGTCACCCGGCACAGGATTACTGGACGATATTGCACAAGCCATCGCTGCAGGCAACACCATAGGCTATCCGGTGATGCTAAAAAGCACGGCGGGCGGCGGCGGTATCGGCATGCAAATCTGTCACAGCGCCGACGATCTCACCGATGCCTTTGATTCTGTGCAACGTTTATCGCGCAATAATTTTGGCAATGCCGGTTTGTTTATCGAAAAATATATCCAGCATGCACGCCATATTGAAGTACAGATATTCGGTGACGGCAAAGGTGGCGTACTGGCGCTCGGTGAACGCGACTGTTCTCTGCAACGCCGCAACCAGAAAGTGATTGAAGAAACACCGGCGCCGGATATTTCAGAAACGGTACGCAGCGCCTTGCACAATACAGCAGTTCGCCTGTGTGCTGCGGTGAATTACGCCAACGCTGGCACCGTAGAATTTATTTACGATGCCAAAACAGAAGATTTTTATTTTCTGGAAGTGAATACCCGCTTGCAGGTTGAGCATGGCGTGACTGAAGCGGTCACCGGCATTGATCTGGTGGAGTTGATGTTACTGGAAGCTGCAGGCGAATTACCGCCGCTGGATTCTTTCGCCGTTACCATCACAGGCCATGCCGTGCAGGCACGTTTGTATGCCGAAGACCCGTGGCGCGATTTCCAGCCTCAATCCGGTCTACTCACTTGCGTTAATTTTCCAACAAATCTTCGGATCGATCACTGGATAGAAGCCGGCGTCACAGTCCCGGCTTTTTACGACCCCATGCTGGCAAAAGTGATTGCCCACGCCCACTCACGCGAAGCTGCTTTTGATGCATTGCATACCGCATTGTGTGAAACACAAGTAGCCGGCATTGAAACCAACCGCGATTATCTTTGCGCCTTGTTGCAAGATGAAACGGTAGCGAATGCACAAATGACTACGCGCTACCTGAATGATTTTCACTGGCAATCTTTTGCTGTGGATATTCTGGATGGCGGCACGCACACCACAGTGCAGGATGTGCCTGGAAGACTGGGCTATTGGGATATCGGCGTGCCACCATCCGGACCATTTGATGATTTCAGTTTCCGGCTAGGCAACCGTTTGCTCGGCAATACAGACGATGCCGCAGGACTGGAAATCACCCTGAACGGACCGACGCTACGTTTTCGCTGTGACACCCATATAGCCATTACCGGCGCAGATTTTCCGGCCACTGTGAATGAAAAACCTGTTCCATTATGGCAAACCATCACTGTAAAAGCCGGTGATGTATTGGTGATTGGGCGAGCGCAGGATGCAGGCGCACGCTGCTATCTCTGTATACTCGGTGGCGTGCAAACGGAAAATTATCTCGGCAGTAAAAGCACTTTTACACTCGGACAATTTGGCGGGCATGGCGGCCGCACTTTACGTATCGGCGATGTATTGCATCTTGCAAAATATCAAACACCATCGGAGAAAAAAATATTACCCGCAGCTGCAAGACCGTCTATCACCCATCAGTGGCAACTGCATGTGATGGTGGGACCACACGGCGCACCGGATTTTTTCACACCTGACGATGTAGATACTTTTTTTGCCACTGCATGGGAAGTGCACTACAACTCCAGCCGCACCGGTGTGCGCTTGATTGGCCCGAAACCGGCATGGGCGCGCAAGGATGGCGGCGAAGCCGGTTTGCATCCTTCCAATATTCACGACAATGCCTACGCGATTGGCGCCGTGGATTTCACCGGCGATATGCCGGTTATTCTCGGGCCGGATGGCCCCAGTCTTGGTGGCTTTGTTTGCCCCGTTACGGTGATTGCTGCGGAGCGCTGGAAACTGGGACAGTTGCGCCCCGGTGACACAATCAGGTTTATACCTGTCAACGAAGCTACCGCCGAACATATCGCGTCATATCAACAAAGTGTTCTGGACAATTTACGTATTCTGGACAATTTTCGTATTCTGGATAGTTTGCAGGAGCCAGCGCCGCACATTATTCACAGTGAGCGCACAGAAGCGATTGTTAAAAAAACTATCGGCCACAGCAGCAAAAATGATGTGATCTATCGCGCAGCGGGAGACCAGTATCTGTTAGTGGAATATGGCCCACTGGTGCTGGATATCAACCTGCGTTTCCGTGTCCATGCACTGTGGCAATGGCTCACCGAACAGAAAGTGACAAAAAATATCGGTGGCATTATTGATATCACACCCGGCATCCGTTCGCTGCAGGTGCACTATGACAATACCCGACTGTCACGCAGCCGCTTGCTCGATATACTCGCCGAAGGTGAAGCCACCCTGGCGAACATTCATGATATGGTCGTACCATCACGTGAAGTATGGCTGCCATTATCGTGGGATGATCCGGCAACAAAACTTGCCATCGAAAAATACATGCAGTCTGTGAACAAAGACGCACCATGGTGCCCATCCAATATTGAATTTATTCGCAGAATTAATGGGCTGGTCGACGAAGAAGCCGTTAAAAAAATTGTCTTTGATGCCGAATATCTCGTCATGGGCCTTGGCGATGTTTATCTCGGTGCACCGGTGGCTACGCCACTGGATCCACGCCACAGACTCGTCACCACCAAATACAACCCTGCCCGCACATGGACGCCGGAAAACGCCGTCGGCATTGGCGGTTCCTACATGTGTGTATACGGCATGGAAGGCCCGGGCGGTTATCAATTTGTCGGGCGCACCCTGCAAATGTGGAATCGCTGGCGCACAACGCCCACGTTTGAAAAACCGTGGCTATTGCGCTTCTTTGATCGCATCCGCTTCTACCCTGTCAGCGCCGAAGAGTTACTGGATATCCGCGAAGCATTTCCGCGCGGTGCTTATGACATTCGCATTGAAGACGGTACGTTTAACTTGCGCGACTACAATCATTTCCTGACGGAAAACAGTGCCAGTATCAACGCATTCAAACAGACCCAACAAACCGCGTTTGAAGAAGAACGCGAGCGCTGGGTGCAGGCTGGCCAGAATGATTTTTCAGCGCCGATGGAAACAGACAGCAACACAGATGACACCATTGAATTATTGGATGATGAAGTGCTGATCAGCAGTCATGTACCCGGCAGCATCTGGCTGGTATCGGTACAGGAAGGCGATACCGTAGAGCCTGATGCACCCTTGATGATTGTCGAATCCATGAAAATGGAAATGGCTGTCACTTCTCCAAAAAAATTGTGTATCAGCAAACTGCTGGCGACTGTTGGCACGCAGGTGCAGCCCGGCACGGCACTGGCTATTGCAAAAGTGGTTGGCTGACATGCTGCCAGACCGTTTTTCCATTGCTGCATTGCGCAATCTTTATCTTCATAGCGAAGAGACGCCGCAATCCGTGCTGGAAAAAATTCTGGTGCGCATTGCACGGGACAAAAATAATCCTGTCTGGATTCATGTGCTATCCACCAATGAGATAGCAGCGTATATCGAAAATTTATCTTCCATGGATATTGCTACCCACCCACTGTGGGGCATACCTTTTGCCATCAAAGACAATATTGACCTGGCCAATATTCCCACCACCACCGCCTGTCCGGCATTCGCTTACACGCCAACACAACATGCCGCTGTGGTTGAAAAATTAATTAACGCCGGTGCTATTCCTATTGGCAAAACCAATCTCGACCAGTTTGCTACCGGCCTGGTCGGCACACGCTCGCCTTACGGTGAAGTAAAAAATGCTTATGTGCCGGAATACATCAGCGGCGGGTCCAGTTCCGGCTCCGCTGTAGCCATCGCACTCGGACACGTGGCATTTGCTTTGGGAACAGATACCGCCGGCAGTGGCCGCGTCCCTGCATCACTGAACCATCTGGTGGGTGTCAAACCGTCAAAAGGTTTACTCAGCACCACCGGCGTTGTGCCCGCTTGCCGCTCGCTGGATTGCGTAAGCCTGTTTGCCCACAACAGCAGCGATGCAAGATTGTTGCTGCAATTGACACAGGGGTTTGATGCACAGGATGTGTACAGCAGGCATATCCCTCTCACAAGATCGTTGCCGGACATACCGGTTATCGGCGTGCCGCACGCTGATCAACTGGATTTTTTTGGCAACCATGAAGCACAACAATTATTTGGCAAAACGATTGCGGATTTACATGCAAAACCCGTCAAAATGATTGAAATAGATTTTGCGCCATTCATGGAAGCGGCACAGTTGTTGTATCAAGGACCATGGGTCACGGAACGCTGGCTGGTAGCGCATGACATCATGGACAGCCAGCCAGATGCGATGCTGCAAGTCACTCGCAGCATTATTGCAAAAGGCAAAAATTTCAGTTCTGCCGATCACTTTACTGCGCAATACCGTCTGGCATACTTACGGCGCGCAGCAGAAAAAATATTGCAATCCGTTGACGTGATTATCACGCCCACTATCGGATCGCCTTACACGCGCGCAGACATTGCAGCTGAACCAGTCAAACGCAATAGTGAGCTGGGTTACTACACCAATTTTATGAATTTGCTGGATCTTGCTGCGCTGGCTATTCCCACCACACATTTTCCCAATGGCTTGCCTAACGGCATCACCTTGTTTGCGGATCACGGTACAGACGCAACATTGCTTTCACTCGCTGAGCAATTATTCCCAGAGTCACATTTATTTTGAGAGGTACGACACTATGCCAATGATTGACATCGTGGTGTGTGGCGCTCACATGCGTGAATTGCCATTAAACAAACAATTACTGGAACGCAATGCTGTGTTTCGTGAAAGCGTGCTGACGGCTAACTGTTACCGTTTTTATGCTCTACCCGGCGGCCCACCGTTCAGGCCAGGATTAGTGCGCGTTGAACACGGTGGAGAAAAAATTGCAGCAGAAATCTGGTCACTGCCCGCTGAGCACTGGGGTGATTTTATTGCATTGATTCCATCACCACTCGCCATTGGCACTGTATTGCTCGATGACGGGCGCAGTGTAAAAGGATTTGTTTGTGAAGCCTTTGCCACTGTTGGTGCTAACGACATTACTGCGTTAGGCGGTTGGCGCCAGTTTTTAAACCAATTGCGCTAACTCTTTCTCTGCTTTTTCAAGGCGCTCGCGCGTGCGAGCCAATACTTTGCACTGCGCATCAAATTCACTGCGACTGACAAGGTCCAGCCGCGCCAGCGCCGACTGCAACAGGGCATGCAGGATTTTCTCCAGTTCGTCTACTGGCGGGGTTTGTCCACCTAACTGCTGCCTGAGTTGGGCGGTCAGTTTGTTCAGCAAATCAACAGGGATAGCGATGGCCATACGGGAGATACCTTTACAGCATATTGGTTGTGCTCACTATAACGCCTGATGAGCCCCATACCATCGCGCCACATATTGATGCACTCATGGACTTTTTTGGTGCGCGCTATAGCTTTTAAGATCACATTTCCGTCATGTTTGTGAAAATTCTGTAATAACCATTTGTTTATACAGGAAAAACAAAATATGGCACGAGGATTGTATAGACATAGTCAGGTCGTAGCACGACCGCAAAACCACTTAAATCACCCTGGAGTGAATATCCATGAAAACACTGAGTAAAGCAGTAGCGGTAAGCGTTCTGATGTTAGCCGGTTCACAGGCTATGTCACTTGAGTTGGGTGCAGGCTTTGAAGGCAGCGCCAACATCGGTGCAGTCAGCAATTACATGTGGCGCGGCATGACCCAGACTCGCAACGGCGCAGCGGTGCAAGGCGGCCTGGATCTCACCCATTCCTCCGGCTTTTACGCCGGCACGTGGATGTCCAATGTGCAGTTCAAACTGGCACCTGATGCACACACTGAACAGGATCTGTATGCCGGTTACGGTTTTACCGCCGGTGATTTTGCCTTTGATCTGAAATACACCGAATACCTGTATGACAACGCCAGTGGCCTCAACTTCAGCGAGACGCATGGACAAGTCAGCTATGCCGCTGGTGACATCGGCACGTTTGCTGTTGGCACTGATTACTCCAACAACACACCGGTTGTCGATTCCGATAGTGCTATCCACTACTACGGCACCTACACCAACACATTGCCAGCTGATATCGGATTGACAGCTACCGTAGGTACATACGATTACAAGGACGCCGGCTGGGTTGGTGGCAACGATAGCCAATACAGCTATTACAACATCGGCCTTAACAAGACGTTCTGGGATATCAACTTTGGCCTCGCCTACACCGACAGCAACGTCGATGACAGCAACTGCGAAGTGTTTGCTGGCGGCAATGAATATTGTGGTGGCGCTGTTGTGGCCTCCGCGGTTAAAACTTTCAAATAACCCGAGGAATCATTTTATGAAACTCGTAACAGCCATAATCAAACCCTTCAAGCTGGATGACGTGCGCGAATCACTGTCTGAAATCGGTGTGCAAGGCGTAACTGTCAGCGAAGTGAAAGGTTTCGGTCGCCAGAAAGGCCATACCGAACTCTATCGCGGCGCTGAATACGTGGTGGACTTCCTGCCAAAAGTGAAACTGGAAATTGCGGTCGCCGACGAACAGGTCGACGCAGTGATTGAAGCCGTCACCAAAGCAGCAAATACCGGGAAGATCGGCGACGGCAAGATTTTTGTCACCGGCCTTGAACAAGTGATACGCATCCGCACCGGTGAAACCGGCAACGCGGCTGTGTAAACAACATCCTGAATTCTGGAGGTCTACCGTGAAAAAACTACTTCTGTCTCTGGGAGCTGCCGGCGCGATGCTTGCACTACCCGCTTGGGCTCAGGATGCTGTCCCCGCCGCTAACAAGGGCGATGATGCATTCCTGATGATGTCTTCAGCGTTTGTTATCTTGATGTCACTTCCAGGTCTCGCGCTGTTTTATGGCGGCCTCGTGCGCAAGAAAAATATGCTGTCTGTGTTGATGCAAGTGTTCACCGTTTTCTCGATGATCACTGTGTTGTGGGTGGTGTACGGTTACAGCGTGGCATTCACCGAAGGCAATGCATTCTTCGGATCATTCTCCAAAGTGCTGCTGAAAGGTGTCACGCCGGATTCTCTGGCAGCCACCTGGAGCAAGGCCACCTTCATCCACGAATATATTTACGTGGCATTCCAGGGTGCTTTTGCTGCCATCACCTGCTGTCTGATCATCGGCTCGTTTGCTGAACGCGTGAAGTTCTCTGCCGTATTGTTGTTCAGCGTTCTCTGGTTCTCTTTCTCTTACTTGCCGATTGCACACATCGTCTGGTATTGGGATGGCCCGAACGGTTACACCGATGCTGATGCTGCCGCTGTTGCTACCGCAAAAGCCGGTTATATGTTCCAGAAAGGCGCGCTCGACTTTGCTGGCGGTACCGTTGTACACCTTAACGCTGCTGTTGCCGGTTTGCTGGGTGCTTACTTTGTTGGCAAACGCCGTGGCTTTGGCAAAGAAGCCATGTACCCACACAGCCTGACCATGACCATGATCGGCGCTTCCTTGCTGTGGTTCGGCTGGTTCGGCTTTAACGCTGGCTCCGCACTGGAAGCTAACGGCATCGCTGGCCTCGCCTTCATCAACACCTGGTTGGCGACTGCTGCTGCTGCCATGTCATGGTTGTTGGCTGAGTGGATCTTCAAGAAGCACCCATCACTGCTCGGTGCAGCATCTGGCGCGGTAGCGGGTCTGGTTGCCATCACACCAGCTTGCGGTTTCGTCGGCATCGGTGGCGCGTTAGTGATCGGTATAGCTGCTGGCTTACTGTGTCTCTGGGGTGTGACTGGCCTGAAAAAACTGCTGGGTGCAGATGATGCGCTGGATGTATTCGGTGTGCACGGTATCGGCGGTATTCTCGGCGCGCTCCTGACTGGTGTATTTGCTGACCCTGCTTTGGGCGGCACCAGCTGGTGGGATTATGTTGCCAATGCACCAGCTGCCTATGACATGGCTGCACAAGTCAAAGTACAGGCACAAGGTGTGATGGTCACGATCCTGGTCTCGGGTGTTGTATCGGTCATTGCATACAAACTGGTGGATCTGATTATCGGCCTGCGTGTTGATGATGAGCAGGAAGTGATCGGTCTGGATGTGAGCTCACACGGTGAGCGCGCCTACAACGATTGATCACTGGAACGACTGATATACCTTCCGGGGTTTCGGCCCCGGAAACCGGATTTCTCCTTTTGTCACCTTGACTCAAGCGCCTTTAACAGGCGCTTTTTTTATTTGCCGCCCATCTGTGCATACAACGCCGGATCAATCTTGAGAAAGATCGCTTCTCCTTCTGCATACAACACACCATCGCTATCTTTCAGCGTGCAATGCATGAAGACTTTGCGGCGCTCTTCACCTGTCAAACGCACTTGGTACGTGAGATCACGGTTCAACGGCACCGGCATGCGATAAATGGTTTTCAACGTGCCCGTCATGGCCGGCACATCCAGGCCACTGTGTGAAATGCCAATACCAAACGCTTCGTCCATGTACGCAGCAATATAACCGCCGTGTACCAATCCTGGCGGCCCTTCAAACGCCGGACCAAAATTCACCACGGCATTCAGATAACCGTCGCCTTTGAAATATTTTGCCGGCACCGCTAATGCATTGCAGTTGCCACTGATGGGACGGTAAGACAAGGAATTGGCAGCGCCATAGTCATAACCGCTGCCTGCATCGCTCTCCCCCTCTGTCACTTCCCCAAAAGGTCGGGTGCGGTTTGGCACATCGACCGAAGCCACTTCATCCGCCATCATTTCCAACGCAGCAGCGAGACGGCCGACTTCTTGCGCTGGCAATTGCTTTTGCACCAGTGCGTTGTTGATACGGCGCAGTGCGGTGGCAACACGATCAGAATCGCCATCGACCATATTGTTAATTGGCAGTGCATGTTCAGACATAATATTTTCTCTCAACAGGATTATTTACAAACCGTTCCATTAATTTTTTTGTCTTTCAGGATGGCCGCTGTGCGTTTATGCAGGTCACGTGACAGTTCAGCATTACCTGCCTGCCACTCAACTTGTTGCTCCCGCTCCATCTGCAATACCGCATCGATATTATCCGGACGCAGCTGCACACCAAACGATAACTCTGCATCCGGCGCAGCAAACATTCTCTCCAGCATTTTGTGGCCGAGTGCTTGCGAGAAATGCGACGAGTCCAGATACCACTGCATAGCCACATTCGGCTGCTGCGGCACAGCTTCCTGTGCGTAGTGGTGATAGCCGCTGAAATCCCACAATTCAACACCTTGTGTATCCGCACCATAAACGCCAGCAATTTCTGCTACCAGTTTGCGTTTCATCAGTTCATAGTCATCCCACAAATCCGCTGCATGAATCATTTCCAGCAGACGCACATGCACCGGCGAGATAAAAAATTTCACGTCGACATTGTGCTGTTTGGCGATCTGCAAAATATCGCGAAAAACCTGCATCTTATCCACATTGCCTTTTATAAAGACATAACGATTGTCGCTGCATGGACTCCAGCCCGTTCTTACCATCCGGTCTTCAAACTGGCGGAAGCGCACTTCGTAACCGTCTTCCAGCACATGTTGCATTTCATGTTCAGGATTGGTGGTGCCATCAATCATGACCTTGTCATATTTTTCATCCTGCCTGCGCAAGGTCTGGATGCTGGCGAGGGTAATACCGGGGCTGAACAACAAACTCAGCGCGGTATCGCGCTCACGCACAAAACGCTCTTGCTCCGTTTCACTGAATGTCGCCACCGGGTACGGATATTCACCGCTAGGCACCCAGGCATTGAACATGAATAAATCCACGTCGATCAGCACGCTTTTTACATTGCCCGTCACCACTGCATGCTCGAACAGATCGCGAATCTGGCGTAAATCAGCCCCCTGGATACTCGCGTTGAAACCGGGCTCGCCGCCTGCCGCTGCCCACGCGGCATTGGCTACCGGAATACCCATCAACATGCGCGATGAACCAATCGCCAGACGCTGGTAATGACCGCGTTCGATTTGCGAAGGTTTTGCTAAACGCGCATACGGAATGTAAGCACTCTTGACGCGATTGACATGGTCTTTGCGCACCACACGGTAAATATCCAGCGGGTCTACCAGCCAGTTCGTCAATACCACACCGGCTACCAACACAGCCAACGCAAACAACACAGCAATAAAATAGGAACGGTATTGCATATTTTTAAAACCTGGCTTCAAAATCTAAAGTACAAAAATTCACTGACATTGTTCAGGTTCAGTAAAGACACCAACAACATCAATGCAATACACACCGCCCAACGCCAGTTTGCCTGCCACTTGATCCGACGTGCAGGGTTGGCGCGCAATAATTCACCTTGACTGATTGCCGGATGCTCCGCTGCAAAAATCTGTGCGTTGTTCGGCATAAACCAGATAATGATGTACACCATAATCAGATTATTGAGTACATCCTTGTCCACATAACGGATGGCATACGGGGAAAATTCCACAGGCAACCCCAATAGCGTGAGCCAGTGATGGAATGTATTCTCACCATCAAAAATATAGACGCCATGCAGACCGCATAAACCTTTGATCATCAACATGGCAGAAGGCATGCTATCGGCACGGAAAAATGTCATGGACACTGCGATACAAAAAAATGTAATGGCATAAGCCACTGGTTTCATAAATTGACCGAACCGCGGACAGTTTTTATAACCGCCCACCAATGCCGTCCAACCGTGACAGACCACCAGAAATGCGCCGTGCAAACCACCCCAGAAAACAAAGTTCCATGCCGCGCCGTGCCACAACCCGCCGATCAGCATAGTGAGAAACAGATTACGATAACGGGCAAACTGGCCTTTGCGATTACCTCCCAACGCGAAATACAGATATTCGCGCAGGAATCGGCTCAGGGTGATATGCCAGCGCTGCCAGAAATCCAGAATATTGCGTGACTTATACGGTGAGAAAAAATTGAGCGGCAGGCGCACACCAAACAGCATTGCCAGCCCTATCGCCATATCCGAGTAGCCGGAAAAATCAAAATACAGTTGCGCGGTATAGGCCAGCAATCCACCCCAGGCTTCAAAGAAGCTGATGTGTACACCCTGTGCCATGGCATTAAACACAGGCCCTACCGGCGCGGATACATTGTCAGCAATCACCGATTTCTTGAACAAACCGATAGCAAAAATAGACAGGCCAACAGCGAGATGACGCGCCGTCAATCCATTCTGGCGAATGCGCAGGAATTCCGGCATCAGCTCGCGGTAATGCACAATCGGCCCCGCTATCAACTGCGGAAAAAAGGTAACGAACAGGCAGTAATGCACAAAACTGTAATGTTCAATCTTGCGGTGGTAGCTATCCACCAGAAACGCAATTTTCTGGAAAGTAAAAAATGAAATGCCGAGAGGCAATACGATGTGCATCAGATTGAAATGGGTACCGGCAACGTCATTGGTCGTCGCGATAAAAAAATCCATGTATTTGAAATAACCCAGCACCGATAAATTGAACGTTACGCCAGCTATCATCAACAGCTTCGGTGCAAAACGACGCTGGTAGATCAACAAACCTGCACCGTAGTTAACCAGCATCAATGAACAGATCAGGATCAGGTAGATCGGGTTCCACCAGCCGTAATAAAACAGCGAGCACAGGGTCAACCAGACCATGGCCGTTTCCAGTCCGCGCCAGCGGTGGATCAGCCAGTAGCCAAGCACGGCCACCGGCAAAAAGGCGAGGACAAAAATATAGGAGCTAAATATCATTGTGATATAACTAACTTAGTAGACAGCGGCGTGCGATTATCCGGCTATTGCTCCATAAAGGCTATGCTGTACCTACGTAGTAAAACACTTACCGCAGCTGTTCCATCGACGTAAGACAAGGAGTTCCACCCCATGGCCGTTTACCACCCACCCGTTCGCGACATCCAGTTTGTACGCAATGAATTGCTGGATTTCCCCGCGCTGTACCAGACGTTTCCCGGCTGTGAAGGCTTCGACCGCGACACACTGAATGCAGTACTCGACGAACTGGCCCGTTTTTGCGCCGAGGAACTGGTGCCGCTATACCGTATCGGTGATACCGAAGGCTGTACATGGAGTGCTGACGGGGTGAAAACCCCCACCGGCTTCCGCGAGGCCTACGCCAGATTTGTGGAGGGCGGTTGGCCTGCTCTCTCGGCACCGGAGGCTATCGGCGGTCAAGGTTTGCCGGAATCCATGGGCATCCTGATGAATGAATTGATCGGCGGTGCAAACTGGGCCTGGGCGATGTACCCCGGCCTGTCGCACGGCGCAAAACACACCTTGCAAGCACACGGCACGCCCGAACAACAGCAGGTGTATTTGACGAAACTGGTGTCTGGCCAATGGAGCGGCACCATGTGTCTGACAGAAGCGCATTGCGGCTCGGATCTCGGCCTGCTGAAAACACGCGCCGAGCCACAAGCGGATGGCACATATAAAATCACAGGCACAAAAATTTTTATTTCTGCCGGCGAACACGATCTCACCGACAACATTGTGCATATTGTGCTGGCGCGATTGCCGGATGCGCCATCCGGCACCAAAGGTATTTCATTGTTTATCGTGCCAAAGTTTTTACCGGATGCAGCAGGTGAAAAAGCCGCACGCAATGCGCTCTCTTGCGGCTCGCTGGAACACAAGATGGGCATACACGGCAATGCCACTTGCGTGATGAATTTCGATGGCGCTACGGGATGGTTGGTTGGTGAACCCAATCACGGCCTGAATTGCATGTTCACCTTTATGAATTCCGCGCGCATCGGCACCGCCATTCAAGGCATTGCACATGCGGAGCGCGGTTTTCAAGGCGCGCTGCCTTATGCGAAAGACCGTTTGGCGATGCGTTCCTTGTCTGGCAAAAAAAATCCGGACGGTGTGGCTGATCCGATTATTGTGCATCCGGATGTGCGCCGTTTGTTGCTCACTGCAAAAGCGTTTGCCGAAGGCGGCCGCATGCTGGTGCATTACTTGGCGCGCGAACTGGATATTGTGCAACACGGCACAGATGCAGCAGCGCGTGAAGCAGCAGATGAACGTTTGGCATTACTCACACCCATCGCCAAAGCATTTATCACCGAAACCGGTTTTGAAGCAGCCAATTGCGGCATGCAAGTATTCGGCGGCCACGGTTATATCGCGGAAAACGGTATGGAACAGAATGTGCGCGATTCACGCATCTCCACGCTGTATGAAGGCACCACCGGCATACAGGCACTGGATCTGATCGGCCGCAAGGTTTTATTGAATGGCGGTGTAAACCTGAACCTTTTTCTCGATGAAATCGATGCGTTCTGCCAAGAAAATGCTGCACAAAATGAATTTACTGCACCGTTAGCAGAACTGTCACAAGAGTGGCGCAAACTGACAGGCGAACTCGGTGAAAAAGCGGTGGCCAATATGGATGAAGCAGGTGCTGCTGCAGTCGATTACCTGATGTACGCCGGTTACATCACACAAGCCTGGTTGTGGGCGCGCGTGGCTGTGTTGGCTGCTAGCAAAGGCGATGCCGATGGCGGTTTTTATCAGGCAAAAATCCATACCGCACGCTTCTTTTTCCAGCGCATCTTGCCGCGCACCAAAGCGCATCTCGGCAGCTTGCGCGCAGGCAGTGCCGGCTTGATGGCGATGCCGCAAGAGTTGTTTATTTTTTGAAATAGCCGTTTTAAAAAAGGAAGCTGTTATGAATTACGCCGCCCCCCTCGCCCACATGCGTTATCTGTTGAACGACGTTTTCGAAGCCAATAAACACTGGGCAGAAATGCCAGCCTTTTCCAGCATCGACAGCAGCACAGTCGATGCCATTCTTGATGAAGGCGCAAAACTCTGCAGTGAAGTGATTGCACCATTAAACCGCAGCGGCGATGAAGAAGGCGCACAAATCAATAACGGCAAAGTCACTACTCCGAAAGGTTTTCCGGCAGCGTACCGCACACTGGCTGAAGGCGGCTGGGTGGGCTTGAACGGCAACACCACATTCGGCGGCCAGGGTTTACCCAAAATGCTCACCGTGTTGTTTGAGGAAATGCTCTACAGTGCGAACAACTCCTTCACTTTGTATGTAGCACTCACCAGCGGCGCGGCGCTGGCGATCAATGCCCATGCATCGGAAGACCTGAAAAACCAGTATCTGCCAAAAATGTATAGCGGCGAATGGACTGGCGCGATGTGCATGACAGAAGCTCACGCAGGTTCTGATCTCGGCATCATGAAAACCAGAGCTGAACCGCAAGCGGATGGCACGTATAAAATCAGTGGTACGAAAATTTTTATCACCGGCGGCGATCACGATCTCACTGAAAATATTATCCATCTGGTACTCGCCAGATTGCCCGATGCCCCCACTGGCCCGAAAGGCATTTCACTATTTCTGGTGCCGAAAATCCTGGTGAATGCTGATGGCTCACTCGGTGCACGCAATGCAGTGGCAGCCAGCGCACTGGAACACAAAATGGGCATCAAAGGCTCCTCCACTTGCGTGATGAATTTTGATGGCGCTATTGGTTACATGGTAGGCAAGCAGCATCAAGGTTTGGCTGCAATGTTTACCATGATGAATTACGAGCGTTTATCTATCGGCATTCAAGGCATCGGCTGCGGTGAAATGTCATATCAAAACGCCGTGCATTATGCGAAAGACCGTTTACAAGGTCGCGCCGCACATGGCGCCATAAACCCGCAAGGTGTTGCAGATCCGATTATCCATCATGCCGATATTCGCCGCATGTTACTCACACAACGCGCATGGAATGAAGCGAGCCGCGCGTTTGCCGTGTATGTCGGCTTGCAACTGGATCTCGCCAACCATCATCCTGATCACGACATCACGGTGAAAGCGGCACAACGTGTTGCACTGCTCACGCCCGTCGCAAAAGCCTTTTTTACCGATAAAGGTTTTGATGCCTGTGTACTCGGCCAACAAGTGTTGGGCGGCCACGGCTACATCCGCGATAACGGCCAGGAACAACTGGTGCGCGATGCGCGTATCGCACAAATTTACGAAGGCACCAACGGCATACAAGCGCAGGATTTATTAAAACGCAAAGTGCTGATCAACGACGGCCGATGGATGCGCGATTTTATTCTGGAAATGGAACAGGACACCATGAATGCCAGTCCTGTATTTGCCACAGAAGAAGATGCCGTACTGAAAGCCTGCTCGACGTTGCGCGAACTGACTTTGTGGCTGGTAAAACAGGACAAACGCGATGCCGATTTGTGCAACAGCTCAGCGTGCGATTATTTACACATTGTCGGCCACACTATTTACGCATGGCTGTGGCTGAAAATGATTGCAGCCAATCCGGTAGATACAGATAAGCACGTACTCGGGCGTTTCTATTTTGGTCGCTTGTTGCCGCAGATACACGCACTGGATGCCGCAGTGCGCAGCGGCCCGGATCTGGTGATGGATTTACCGGTGGATAAATTCTGACCCACGTTACGCAAGATGGCCCGCAATCTGCTCACGCAGTGCTGCTAATTCACGCCGCCACACTGCCATCGCAACAGGTTTTGCTTGTTCACCAAGCGCATCCTCCAGCGCATCCACAAACGCGGCCAGAAACGCGTCGTACATCGGCAGTGTTGCGCCCCAACCATCGTGATCACTCACCATGGTTTCTACAACAATCGGGCTGTACGGCTGCTCCTCCAGTCTGTCCACCACGGTTTTTACCAACTCGTTCACCATCTTGCCTTGCACTGCACACGCCTCGGTCGTGCTGAACAGCGCTGCAGCTTCCGGGCACGCTGCAAAGAAGCGTGCATACACTGCGGGTGTGATATCCACGCCAAGTTCGGCCAGCTGTTCCAGAGAATCGGTGATACGTTCCAGGTCATTCATGCGCTGCGATAACCGCGTAATCGGGAGTAACATACAATAACAAAAAGCAGAGGAGACCGTCCCATGCCCGGTAAACCATCCACACATCCCAGCCCCTGCTATTTCGTGATTTTTGGTGCGACCGGCAATCTTGCTGCCGAGAAATTGTTCCCCGCCTTGTACGCACTGGAAGAAGCACAAAGACTGTCTGCAGCATTGCGCTTTGTTGCCATAGGGCGCCGCCAGTGGACGCTGGATAACTGGTGTGCTTATCTGCTAAATACCTTGCAAGAAAAAATGACAAAACACCCGTTCAACGGCGCGATTGCAGAAAAATTGATACAGCGTTTTGATTACGTCGCCGGCAACTACGCTGAGGCAGCCACCTATCAAACACTGATCAACACCTTGGCACAACCACATGATTTTCCAGATGGCGCCAGTTGCGAGAACATCGTGTTCTATCTCGCCATTCCACCCACCGACTACATGACAGTTGCCACACATTTGCATACAGCCGGATTAAGCGGCGGCGTGTTCAAACACCGCATTGTGATAGAAAAACCGTTTGGTGAAGATATGGAAAGCGCACGCATGCTCAATATGCGCTTGCACGAATTTTTTGGCGAAGAACAGATATTCCGCATCGATCACTATCTCGGCAAGGAAACCGTGCAGAACCTGATGGTGTTCCGTTTTGCCAACACCCTGATCGAGCCTATCTGGAATCGCAACTACATAGACCACGTGCAAATTACTGTGGCTGAACAGCACGGCATCGAGAATCGTGCAGGATATTTTGATAATACCGGCACGCTGCGCGATATGTTGCAAAACCACATGATGCAATTGCTCACCGCGATGGCGATGGAACCACCCGCCACGCTGGACGCCAACGCCATGCAAGATGAAAAGGTAAAAGTGCTGCGCTCGATACGCCCTATTCCACGCCAGTCTGTACACTCGGCGGCGTTTCGCGCGCAATACGCTGCCGGGCACATTCAGGGCACACCGGTGCATGGCTATCAGGATGAAGTAGATATCGCACCACACTCCACTACGGAAACTTACGTTGCCGCAAAATTTTATGTCGATAACTGGCGCTGGAAAGGTGTGCCGTTTTATATGCGCACCGGCAAACGCATGGCACAAAAAATGTCATCGATTGCGATACGTTTCAAACAACCGCCGCAACAATTATTTCGTGAAACGGCACTGGAATGGATAGAACCCAACTGGATTATATTGTCGCTGTATCCGGAAGAATGCATGCGCATGGAAATCCACGCCAAACAACCGGGACTGGAAATGATCACGCGCATTGCAGAACTGCAGGCACCGTATCGTCAGCCCGGCGAAAAATCACTGGAAGCTTACGAAACATTATTGCTGGATGTGATTCAGGGTGACCGCAGTCTGTTTATCCGTTTTGATGAAGTGGAGTGGGCGTGGCGCGTAGTGGATCCTATCCTGCGCCATTGGGCCACCACCAACGAATTTATCCATACTTATCCTGCAGGTAGCTGGGGACCGGAAGAATCCAATCGCCTGTTCGACAGTGAAGACCAGCAGTGGCGCAATAATTAATATGCTTCACAAAGAAACAGAAGACTTTGTTGCCGCAAAAATTATCGCGCTGGCTAATCGTTGCATTAAACAGAAAGACAGCTTTCATATTGTATTGGCAGGCGGAGAAACACCGCGTGCTGTTTACACACTACTGACAGAAATGGTAACCGACTGGGAAAAATGGCATGTGTATTTTGGCGATGAACGCTGCGTACCGGCACAAGACCTGCAGCGCAATGATGTCATGGCATTCGATGCATGGCTCGCACACGTTGATATTCCACACACACAAATTCACAACATACCCGCTGAATTACCGCAAAAAATTTGCGTCGAGCAATACACGCAAACATTAAAGAACATCGGAAATTTTAATCTGGTGTTACTGGGATTAGGAGAAGACGGCCACACCGCCAGCCTGTTTCCCGGTAATGACTGGGGCGACCGCCCTGATGCACCCGATGTGATAGCTGTGGATAACGCGCCGAAAGCACCGGCACAACGCATCACACTCAGCACCAGACGCTTGAGTGCTGCAGACAATGTGTGGTTTCTGATAAAAGGCGACAGTAAAAAAGACATCTTGCAGCGCTGGCAGAGAGGAGAAGTTTTTCCTGCCAGCGCGATTAAACCGAAGAGTGGAGTCGAAATTTTACAGCTTTAATCAGCCTTCAAGCTATAGATCAGCTTTCAACCTGGGCATTGTGATACACCTCTTGCACATCATCCAGCTCATCCAGCATATCCAGGAATTTCTGGAACAACGGTACATCATCCCCCGCCACTACCGTTTCTGTTTGCGGCAGGAAGGTGATTTCTTCCATTTCAAATTGCAGATCAGGCATCGCTTCGCTCAAGGTTTTTTGCGCCTTGATAAACTCTGCCGGTGGAACATACACGGTGATAATGCCGTCTTCATTCTCGACTTCAGTAACATCCACATCGGCATTCAACAGCAATTCCAGTACTGCATCTTCATCGTCGTGCTTGAACGCAAACACACCGAGATGATCGAACATATGCGCCACAGAACCGGACACACCGATCTTCGCTTTGGTTTTGGTGAAGCACAAACGCACATCGCCGAAGGTGCGGTTGTTGTTATCGGTGAGGCAATCCACAATCACCATGCAACCACCGGGGCCGAAGCCTTCGTAACGCACGAGTGAATACGCATCACCACCCACACCGCTGGCTTTTTCCAATGCGCGCTCGATTACATGCGTAGGCACCTGGTCGCGCTTGGCCTTTTCCATCAAACGACGCAGAGACAGATTGGCGTTGGGATCAGTACCGCCATTCTTGGCGCTGAGATAGATTTCCTTGCCGTATTTGGAATAGACCTTGGTCTTGGCACCGGCGGTTTTCGCCATGGATTCTTTGCGGTTCTGGTACGCCCTGCCCATCTGGATATTACCTTTATCTGGATTGATACGAGGGGCGCATTTTACCACCGAAGAAAGTATCCGAGTCTATGAGACAGACTGCACCCACTGCCCGGTTTCATCCCATAAACGCGCTGCCACAGCGGCATCATTGCTATCGGCACAGGCAGTACCCGGCCTGCAACGCTTGTAATACTGGCCTCCCACCGCATTCGGGTGGGTAGCGCAATGCACGCTGGTCTGCGCACCCTCTTCCGGCGTGAGCAAACCAAACCGCTCTATCGGCGCCAGGGCATTACGCACGGCTTGCACCAGAGGATTCCCCGCCAAGCCCTTGTCCGCCACGTTGGTGAATACAGAGCCGGGATGCAGGCAATACGCTTGCACATGATCGGTTTTTGCAAAACGGCGCTGCATTTCAAACGCAGAATGCACAATGGCGAGTTTGGACATGCCGTAGGCCGTCCATGAATTGTATGGATAACTGCCAAACAATCCGGCGTTATAGCCCTTGTCATGCATTTTTGATGCAACAAAAACAACGCGCGCATCGCCGGTTTTCTTTCCTGTTTCTTTCAACAACGGCAACAACAAATGCGTGAGATGCATCACGCCGAGGTAATTGCCGCGCCACTGGATTTCAAAACCGTCTGCAGTCAAATGCGGTTCTTGCCATTGCGACAACAGATCCAGATGCGCACCTGCATTGTTGACCAGAATATCCAGCTTGTCGCCGTGCGTTTTTGCAAACCACGCTGCAAAAGCAGTCACCGATGCTACTGACGTAGTATCCAGTACGTGACCATCGATTTGTCCGCCGTTTGTCACTGCACGCAAAGCATCTACCGTTTTTTCAACGTTAGAGCGTGTGGTAACAATGACTTTCGCGCCCCAGTTTGCCAGCGTTTTTGCCGTTTCAAAACCGATAGACTTCGGTGCACAACCGGTAACGATCACCGTTTTGCCGCGCAAATCCTGCTTTTCTGCAAACGGCACTTTGATAATCAAACCGCGCAATGTTTGATAAATACTCATCATCAATATTCCTTATATGTTTTTTCTGACCAAGCCAAAATACTTTTGCACTAATGACGTGGGCGCCGCAAAAATCAGCGCAAATATTTCCCATGCCGCACGACGATAACGTTGGCAACGCCACGCAATACGCGCCTGCCACCAGTGGATCAACACATGTTCACGCGGGCTGTCGTGCCACTCGCGGTGCAATTGCTCCAACAAGGCTAACGCCTCTTGATACTTGCCTTCCCCTACCAACGCACGCACTTCGTCAAACGCCATGGCGATTTCCTCTGTCTGGAATATGTAACAATGTGGGCAGAAACAGGAAAAACAATGGATGCCAATATAGTGGGCAAGTGGTTTGTTTACATCATACGTTGCGCCGATGGCACGCTGTATACCGGCATCACCACCGATCTTGTGCGCCGCGAACAGGAACACAACTCCGAAAAAAAGGGCGCGCGTTATACGCGAAGCCGCAGGCCGGTGGCGTTGGTGTATAGCGAAGAAGCGGCTGACAGGAGTGAAGCTTCAAAGCGTGAATACGCGATCAAGCAGTTGCCGCTGGGTGGGAAGATGGCACTCGTAGGGGCGCCGCTTGCCGCGCCCTGATATTTGCAGCACAGCATCAATGCCTCAACGGCACAACCCCCACTTGCGGCATATCCGCCAGACCGATATCGCGTGCATGCTGTTCAAACGCTTTGTTCTTCCAGAAAAATGCGCCGGGCATGGTGGTTGGCACTACCAGAACATAAAACAGGGCGCGGCCAACCAATGCCGTTACCAGTACCGATACCAGTACCAACGCCCACGCTGCCAATGGCACCACAGAATCACCGCCAAAAAACGCCAGCAATAAAACAGCAACAGCATTGATCGCCATTGCCGCATTGCGCGCGATATAGGTTTTACCAAACGTGGTGAGCTGGATATAAAACGATACTGCGCCTTCGTGCTCTGCTTCTTCCAGATCATGAGCATGCAGATACAAACCGATTGCTTCCAATGCCATACCGATTGCCATCAAGCTGCCAAGCAATGTCAGCAATGGCGCAGCACTCGCACCAATCAACAACAGATACGGCACAGCAAACACACCGACCACCGCACTGCCTAGATTCAACACTGTGCCCGCAAAAGAAAACGCAGTCTGTTTGTGATCCCAGAACGGGCGCGCCTTGATGCGATAGCAGCGATACATGTAATACAGCGCAACCGCCGATGCAATCACCGCCAAGCCGGCAGTGCCAGTGGCGATAACGTTGGCAATATTTTGCCACTCTGCATTCAGCACGCCGACATATTCCTGCACCCAGGCATTGCCCGGCAACGCAGCAAGAAAATGCAATCCCGCGAATGCCATGAACAACACAATGCCCAGACCTTCACGCGAAACCGGTGAATGGCGCAAGTTATTAAAACCGCGATAAAACCGCATCGGCTTGCCGAGGTGAATGGTAGACATCAAAAGGCCAAGTGCAATCAAGGCGATGGCTGTCATCACCACCAACGCAGACACCGGCGCAGCAATCACCGGCGCCAGTGCCGCAATATTGAACAGCTTGCCCAAAAACAGCAGCGCAAACGCACCGGCTGCGGCCTGTGACGCCAAGGTAAAAATCACCAGCGGGTTTTCACGCGAACTCAGGCGTGCGATGTTCCAACTTTTCAATTTACCTTCTTTCTGGTCTACCGCCGGTTTGTAATAACCGGTTTTCTCATCGCGTTTGTATTTTACGGGTGCGGAATCTGTGCGCGTGACTTCATGCGGCATGGTTTTAATTTGTTGGAAGCGGATATTCGGTTTGGTGATGGATGGATCAGGAAAACCGGGAATACGTGTTTCGATTTGCTCGCGGTTATTCGGCATATTTTCTACCACACCGAAATCCAGCGCATTACCTACACAAGCGCTCACGCACGCCGGTTTCAAACCCACTTCCAGCCTGTCCACACACATATTGCATTTTTCAACCTGGCCTTTGACCGGATCCAGTTGCGGCGCGTTGTACGGGCAAACCCAGGTGCAGTAACCGCAACCGAAACAGATATCCGGATCCTGAATCACTGCGCCGTATTCAGCATGTTTGGTGTAAGCGCGGGTCGGGCAGCCTTTCAGACACACCGGGTCATCACAGTGGTTGCACGCCATGGAAATATTCATACGCGTGTAATCCGGATACGTGCCGCCTTCCACATAACCTACGGAACGGAAACTCAAATGCGCCGGCATATCATTTTTTTCGCTGCAGGCTGATTCGCAGGCGTGGCAGCCGATGCAGTTATCCGCCGTGAAATGGAAGGCGTGCTGTTTGGTGCGGTTCGGGTTGGGGCTGATTTCATCCACGCCATTAATTTTCAAACTCACACCACCATCAGCTGCCAACACTATCGGGTTGCCATAACGGTTTTCTTCCTGTGTCACCGGATCATGCAATTTTGCATATTCCGGTTCGTTATCACGCAACGGAAACAACGATGACGTTGGTTTATTTTTGACCATAGGTTCATAAATTGTTGGCTCATACAATTCAACAGCCATCAGAATTTCCTCATTTTTACATTCAATAACGCCGCTTCGTGCTGATCGGTTTTTTCAATACGCACTGCACACTGCTTGAATGCAGGCTGGCGTGAATGCGGGTCAAGCAAGCCCAGCGTTAAACGGTTCACGCAATCATGAAAATGGAACGGGATAAACACCATGTTGTGCGGCACACGCTGTGTGAGCTGCGCCATTACCACCGCGTCCCCACGGCGCGATACCAGCCGCACATATTCCATTTGCTTGATACCCAGCTTCTCTGCCGCATCCGGATTGATTTCCATATACGGCGTCGGGCTGAACTTGTTGCAGTTGCCCACTTTGCCGGTTTTGGTGCGCGTGTGAAAATGCTCAACCACGCGACCTGAATTGAGCCAGAAAGGAAATTCGTTTTCTGGCACTTCATTATTTTCGATATAGGGCAGCGCCAATAATCTGGCTTTACCATCGGGAAACTGGAACACGCCATCGGTATAGAGACGCTTGTTACCTTCCTCGTCACCTTCTCGCATCGGCCACTGAATTCCGCGTGCTTTCTCAATTTTTTCGTAACTCATGCCAGAAATATCCAGCATACGCTCACGGCCATTCAAGCCTTTACCCAGCTTGGATAGCGCCTTCATTTCTTCAAACACTTCTTCTGCCGTATCCGGGAATTTTATTTTCCGGCCTTGCTCCCAGCGTTTTGCCAACTGGGTAAAAATCCACAAATCCGATTTGCTGTTGGCATACGGCGGCGCAATCGGCCGCGTGATATTCACGCGGCGTTCGGTATTGGTAAAACAGCCTTCTTTTTCCGCCCACACCGCACCGGGGAAAAACACGTGCGCGTACTGCGTGCATTCCACATCCTGATACGAATCCTGCACCACGCAGAACTCCAGCTTCTCCATGGTTTTGCGAATGCGCGGTGAATTCGGCATAGAGGTCATCGGGTTGGTAGCAACAATCCACAAGGCTTTGATCTGCCCCGCTTCTATTGCCGGAAAAATATCCGTTTCACTCAGACCGCGTTTTGCCGGAAAAAACGATTCGTCGATACCCCAGAAATTCGCGATCTCCTCGCGGTGTTGCTGTTTTTCCAGCATGCGATAACCGGGCAAACCGGAACAGGATGACCACTCGCGTGTACCCATGGCATTGCATTGGCCGGTAATAGACAGTGATGTGCCGCCGGGTTTACCGATGTTGCCCGTGATTAAATTCAGATTGTTGATGGCACTCACGCCATCGGAACCGTGTGTACTCTGGTTGATACCCATCGTCCACACACTCATTGCACTGCCAGCGTTCGCGTAAGTACGCGCCACCAAACGGATGGTGTCTTCGTCGATGCCACAAATTTTTGCCGCAGAAGTGGGATCATAATCCTGCACCAGCGTTTTCAACTCTTCAAAACCGACGGTGCAACGATCAATGTAAGCCTGATCATGCAAACCTTCGTTGATGATGACGTGCGCCATGCTGTTCAGCAGCACCAGATCTGTGCCCGGCGTGATCGGCAAATGGATATCGGCAAATTGCGCCAGCATGGTCACGCGCGGATCAACAACTATCAGCGGAAACTTTCTTTTTTCCAGCGCTTCTTTCAAACGCCAGTAAATAATCGGATGTTGTTCCGGCAGGTTGGAACCGAATGCCATAAAACATTCAGTGTGTTCAAAATCATCGTAGCAACCCGGCGGACCATCGGAACCGAAAGAGCGTTTGTAGCCGGATACTGCCGACGCCATACACAAAGTGGTGTTGCCATCGTAATTGTTACTGCCGATAACGCCGCGCGCCAATTTGCCCAGTGTGTAGAACTCTTCGGTAAAAATCTGCCCGGTGGAAACAATCGCCACCGAATCGCGGCCATATTTTTCCTGTATGCGCTTGAATTCGGCAGCGGTTTTATCAAACACCGTATCCCAATCGGTTTTACGCCACGGTTCGAAAATCTTGTCCCGGATCAACGGATCTGTACCGCGCCCTGCCGCTTTGAAAATCTGTGCTTCCGTCAAACCTTTGATACACAATTTACCGCGATTCACATCGGCATCGCCCACACCGCGGGTGGTGACAGGCACACCGTCTTTATCCACGCCTACTTCAATCGAGCAGCCCACCGAGCAATAACCACAGGTGGCATATTTCCACTGCATCACACCTTTATCGTGCAGGTGTATCGGATTTTTCTTGCCGCGACCAAACAACATGTGACAGTTCCTTTTTTACCGGACAAGCAATAGATAAATCAGAAAGAAATTCAGCAATAACGATATGACAGCCACGGTGCTCCACAACGCTACCGGATTGCGTTCTGCCAGCGGCCGTTGTCGGCGCACAATCAAGCCGTGCGTTTCGCCACGCTCCAATGCCAGCAACATTTCTTCTGCGGTTTCAAAGCGATCTTTGACATCACGCGCGCAGGCTTTCAATAGCAAGTCATCCAGCCACAATGGCACGTCATGGCGATGACGCGTCACCGGCGTGGGATCTCCGAATTTTGGCTGCTGGAATGGTTCAATCTCACCGTATGGGTATTGCTTCGACAACAGGTGATACAGCGTGACGCCCGCTGCATAAATATCCGATTGTGTGGAAGCTTTTTCCTTGCGCAATAATTCCGGCGCCATATAAGACGGCGTGCCGGGAATATTATTGTTACTCTCTGCATCGCTATTGCCATGCCATGCCACACCGAGATCCAGAATGCGCAATACACCATCGCTGGACAGATGCAGGTTTTCCGGTTTGATATCGCGGTGTATCACATGCAAACGGTGCAAGGCTCCCAAAGCACGCAGTAACTGCACAGCAATCTGCACAATCTCCGGCACACCGTAACGGTGGCCACTGTTCTGCCGCCGTGCCAGGGTTGCACCGGTATAAAAGCGTTGCACCAGATACAGGAAGTTGCGTTTTTCGTGTGGTATCACCAAGGTTTCTGCAAAATGTTTTGATGGCATGCGCGCCATCAACCACTCTTCACTCGCCAATGCGAGCCGGCGGTTTTCATCATCAGCCATTAATGGCGACAAGGTTTTCAACACCCATTCGCCACTGTGTTGCGGATGCGTTACACGGTAAACCAGTGATTCGCGTGACTCATACAACAATTCTTCCACCAGAAATCCGTCGATGGTATTGCCAGTTTTCAAACGCGCCGGCGGCATCAACTGGCGACCAGCAGCCAGACGCTGCTGCACACTCTCCGGTGGCGTTTGTAAACATTGCACCACCACAGCAGACACATTGTCTTCACTGCCGGCAGCAACTGCTGCTTCGCACAACTGTTTTGCACATTGTGCCGGATCACTGTTCAACGGATCAGCTGCATACAATAACAATGTCCGCAGCATGTCCGCTTCAGCAACACTCGCCCACACACCATCACACACAAGTAGAAAAATATCCCCGGCCTGCCAATCACCTTCGCAATAATCCACTGCTACGGAATTATCCAGACCCAGCGCGCGCGTCAATACATGTGACATCTGTGGATGATTCCAGACATGATCGGTCGTCAATAATTCCATGCGATGCTCACGCACACGGTACACGCGTGTATCACCAACATGTGCAATGCAATAACGCGCACCACTCAACACCAGCAGTGATAAGGTTGTTGCGAGTGAGGCATCACTTTGTGAACGCAACCAGCGATTTTGCGCCGTGATAACACGATCCAGTGCAATTGGCGGCGCCCAGGTATCCGGTGTGGCGTAATAATCGTTCAACACACCACGCACGGCATATTGCGCAGCGCGATCACCGCGCTCACAACCACTCACGCCATCTGCAATCGCAAACACTGCACCGCGTGCAGCAAATTCCTGTGCCGATGGTGTGGCAATACCGACGGCATCTTCGTTGCGCGTCTTGCGACCGGCACGGGAATCAGTACCGGCACGCAAATATTTTTCCAGGACATTGCTCACAGCGAATTTTCTATCCTGTAAATAGCCATCAGATACGCGCGGCCGTTACCGCGCCCCATGTGGTTCTCCAACGCATTTTTACTGACAGCAAACCAATCCATGAGCACACTGCCAACGCCGCAAACATCCATAAACCGACTTGATAAGAACCGGTGAGCGATTTGCTGTAACCGAGACCCGCTGCCAGTAAAAATCCGCCGATACCGCCTGCCATGCCGATCAGACCCGTCATCACACCGATCTCTCGACTAAAACGTTGCGGCACTAACTGGAACACCGAGCCGTTACCAGCACCGAGTACCAACATGGAAGAAACAAACAGTGCAAGCGCAACATTTACATTGGCTGGCGCGGCGCCGACGAGAAATATCAGAGTTCCTACCAGGGTATACACCAGCGTGAGCGCACGAATGCCACCAAAACGATCAGCAATAAAACCACCGACCGGACGCATCAAACTGCCACCAAATACACAAGCGGCGGTGTAGTAACCGGCCATCACCGGCGTCAAACCGTATTGATCGTGAAAATAACCGGGCAATGCACCGGCCAGACCAACGAAACCACCAAACGTCACGCAGTAGAAACCCATGAACAACCAGGAATCACGGTCTTGCAATACTTTCAGATACTCTTCCAGTTTTTTCTGCGGTGGACATTCCGGCGCATCTTTCGCGCACAACAGATAAACAATAAAAGCGACAGATAAAGGTAGCAGCGCGAATCCCAATACATTGGTCCAGCCAAAAGCAGCAGCCAGTCCCGGCGCAAATAATGCGGCAAACACCGTACCGGAGTTACCCGCACCGGCAATACCCAGGGCTTTGCCCTGATGCTCCGGCGGGTACCAGCGTGAAGCCAGCGGCAGCGCCACTGCAAACGCAGCACCTGCCACACCGAGACATAAACCCAGCGCCAGTGCTTGCGTATAACTGTGGATACCAACGAGCCACGCCACGGTCAACGCCGTGAGCATAATGACCTGGGCAATGATGCCAGCCTTGCGTGGCTGCAAGTGATCCACCAGCACACCGAATACCATGCGCAGTATTGCGCCAGAGAGAATCGGCGTGGCGACCAACATGCCGCGTTGTGATGCGGTAAGAGCGAGGTCAGCAGCAATCTGCACTGATAACGGCCCCAACACATACCAGACCATGAAGCTGAGATCGAAATAAAGAAAGGCAGCCAGAAGCGTGGGCGTATGACCGGATTGCCAGAAAGATTTTTGCATCGTGTTACTCCATAAACATCATCAGACGTTATGGAACAGAGCAAGCGTCGTGCCATGCACTGTAAAAAGACAAAATTAACTATTTCATTGGCAAAAATCTTTCGCAACGCACCAAACAGAACCTGTATCAGCGCATGTTGCACCATAAAGAATCATCATGTTTTGCCATCAGGTTAAATCTGCACCAGAAAAATGCACTCTTTTGTATACATCATGGTTTCTTTTGCACCCATGCAGCGCAAAAACGGAATCTTGCGCATCCAGCAAGCCATAAATCGCGGCTGGCACAGATCTTGATAAGCAATCACCTATCAAGTTGTCATGCGAGAAATCAGGCCATGCAAAAACAGAAAATAGTGGTAGTCGGTAATGGCATGGTAGGCCATCACTTTGTTGAACAGGTCATGCATGATGAACGCTATGCGATCACTGTGATTGGCGCTGAACCACGCCCAGCCTATGATCGCGTGCATTTATCTGCCGTGTTTGATGGCAGTACACCGGCCGATCTCGCACTCACCACACGCGAAGCTTATGAAGCTGCAGGTGTCACAGGTATTTTTGGCGAAGCAGTCACTGCGATCAACCGCGAACAAAAAACGGTGACGACTGCATTAGGCCGTTCTTTTCCTTACGACAAACTGATACTCGCCACAGGTTCTTATCCTTTTGTACCGCCGGTTCCCGGTCACGATCACAAGCATTGTTTTGTGTACCGCACGATTGATGATCTCGGCAGTATTCGCGCCGCAGCAAAACATGCAAAAACAGGCGTGGTGGTCGGCGGTGGTTTGCTGGGGCTGGAAGCGGCAAACGCTTTGCGCAATCTCGGATTGACAACACATGTGGTGCAATTTTCTCCACAACTGATGGATGCACAGGTGGATATGGATGGCGGTGCCATTCTGCGCAACAAGATCGAAGAACTGGGTATCTTTGTGCATACCAGCAAAAACACCCTGAAAATTGCGGAGAAAAAAGACGGCTCACTGGACATGCAGTTTGCTGATGAAGGCACACTCAACACAGACATCATTATTTTTTCTGCCGGTGTGCGACCCGATGACCAATTGGCACGCAGTGCGGATCTCAATATGGGCGAGCGCGGCGGTATCGTGATCGATTATCACTGCCGCACCAGTGATACCGATATTTTTGCTATCGGCGAATGTGCTTTATGGGGTGGAAAACTGTTTGGTCTGGTGGCGCCAGGCTATCAAATGGCAAAAGTGGCTGCGGACGCACTCAAAGGTGGCGAGCTGTGCTTTAACGGCGCTGACATGAGTACAAAACTGAAACTGCTGGGTGTGGACGTAGGATCCATTGGTGATTCGCATGCACGCACACCGGGCAGCAAATCCTATCGCATCGTCGATGAACACAATGGCGTGTATAAAAAAATTGTCGTCGATGACAGCGCTACAAAATTATTGGGCGCAGTATTGGTAGGCGATAACAGTGATTACGACACGCTGTTGCAATACATGCTGAATGGCATCGCAATTACCGGCAACCCGCTGGCATTGATCGCGCCATCCAGCGGTGAAAAACCCACGCTGGGTGCCGGTGCACTGCCCATGACCGCCACTATCTGTTCCTGCCATAACGTGAGCAAACAGGATATTTGCGACAGCATTGCCAGCGGCTGTTGTTCACTGGGCGATGTCAAAACGTCCACCAAAGCCAGCACCGGTTGCGGCGGCTGCTCTGCATTATTGAAAAATGTTGTGGAAGCAGAACTCGCCGCTAACGGCATGGAAGTGAATAAATCGCTCTGCGAACATTTTGCCTATACACGGCAGGAATTGTTTCATCTGGTAAAAATAAATAGCTACACCACATTTGAAGATATTTTGCATGGGCATGGCAAAGGCCACGGTTGCGATATTTGCAAACCTACCGTCGGTTCCATTCTCGCCTCGCTCAACAACGAGTATGTACTCGGCAAAAAACTGGTGCAGTTACAAGACACCAACGATACTTTTCTGGCCAATATGCAAAAAGACGGCACATTCTCGGTGGTGCCGCGTATGGCTGGTGGCGAAGTAACGCCGGATGGCTTGATCGCTGTCGGGCAAGTGGCCAAAAAATACAATCTCTACACAAAGATTACCGGCGGGCAACGCGTGGATCTGTTCGGCGCACGCGTACATGAGTTGCCATTGATCTGGCAGGAATTGATCGACGCCGGTTTTGAAACCGGTCATGCGTATGGCAAATCGGTGCGTACGGTGAAATCCTGTGTCGGCTCCACCTGGTGCCGTTACGGTGTGCAGGATTCTGTCGGTATGGCGATTTTTATCGAGAACCGCTACAAGGGTTTACGCGCGCCGCACAAACTGAAATTTGCCGTTTCCGGTTGCACACGCGAATGCGCGGAAGCACAGAGCAAGGACGTAGGCATTATCGCCACTGAAAAAGGCTGGAACCTGTATCTGTGCGGTAACGGCGGCATGCGTCCGCGCCATGCAGAATTGTTTGCCACTGATCTCGATGACGAAACACTGATCAAATACATCGACCGTTTTCTGATGTTCTATATCCAGACTGGCGACAGATTGCAACGCACATCTGTGTGGCGCGAAAACCTTGAAGGCGGCCTGGATTATTTGCGCGAAGTGGTTATCGAGGATTCTCTCGGTATGGCAGCAGAGCTGGAACAACAAATGGAAAAAATAGTCGCCACTTACCAGTGTGAATGGAAAACCACCATCAATGATCCTGAAAAAATGAAACGCTTCCGTTCGTTCGTCAATGAACCGGAAACCCTGGACAGCAACATTGTGTTCGTGAGTGAACGCGGGCAACCGCGACCCGCTACTGCCGCAGAAAAAATGCAACAGATTCCTGCTACTCAATTATCAGCAGAAGGGGTCGCTGTATGAACGCCGCAACACAAATGAAAAATGCATGGGTAGATATTTGCAGCACAGCGGATCTGGTGGATTATTCCGGCATCAGCGCCATGATTAACGGCCAACAAATTGCCATTTTTTATGTGCCGGATGCAGAACCTGCTGTGTATGCACTGGATAATTTCTGCCCTGCAGCCAAGGCTAATGTACTGGCACGCGGCGTAGTGGGCGACATTAACGGCGAACTGGTGGTGGCATCCCCTCTCTACAAGGAACACTTTTCACTGATAAGCGGGCAGTGTCTGGAAAAACCACTCAGCGTGCGCACATGGCTTGTGAGTATTCAGAATGGTCGTGTATTGGTAACGGCGTAGGGAACCGGATCCAGCGACGGCGAGCACGCCAATAACAAATCTGCCATCAATTGTGCAGATGCCGGTGACAACACCAGGCCATTGCGAAAATGTCCGGCACAGAGCCAGATGTTGTCATACCCAGGCACTTTTCCCATCAATGGCACACCATCCGGCGCTGCAGGGCGCAAGCCGGCCCACTGCCGCAACGGTTTGATATTTTTCAAACCCGGCAACATTTTTTCAGCTGCAGCACGCAAATCGTTACACGCTTCTACGGTAATGGTTTTAGCAAAACCCCGCTGCTCTAATGTGCTCCCCACCAACACATGACCATCTGCACGCGGTATCGCATAGCGGCCTTCATGCAGCACGATTGTGCGCAAATGATTAACGGGTAAGCGATATAACAACATTTGCCCGAGTACGGGTGCTACAGGAATATCTATCCCGTTTTTCTGCAACAACTGCCCGGCCCATGCACCGGCACACACCACAATATTACCGCCAGCTATCTGCTCACCGGATTCCAGTACTGCCATATTTTTTTGCAGGGATTTCACCGGCGAAAATTCACGCAGAAAAAATTGCTTGTTGGACTGCAGGGATATTTGCAACGCCTGCAACAAACGCGGATTACGCACATTGGCGATATCCGGCATCCACACACCGCTGTTAAATGTTTCTGCCAGGCTTTTTTCATATTGCAGTAAATTTTCTGCTGCGATGGCTTGCATAGTAATGCGATGTTGTTGCGCCCATTGCAGCGCCTGCGTGGCGTCCGGCGCATCCAGCATCAATAATCCGGTTTGCCGGTATTCAGCATCAATACCTGTTTCAGCCAGCAACTCATTGCACAAAGCGGGAAACAAACGCTGGGCTTGCGATGCCAATGCTGTAACAGCAGGCACATAACGCCATGGATACAAAGGCGACACAATACCGCCACCAGCCCATGATGCTTCGCGGCCACACTGTCCGGCTTCAAGCAACGTGACACTCGCATCGGCTTGCAGTAAATGACGCGACAGTAACAAACCGATAACACCGCCGCCGATGACAACAAAATCAGACATGGCTTACACAGATTCCAGAAAAAGCTGACAACACAATACGACTGCAGCGCGCATTATCGCACCCCATTCATTCCCTGTGGCAAAGGATTGCCTGATGACATACGTGATACACAAATTTCGCGGCTACACATTGATGGAGTTTCTGGTGGTGATGAGTATCAGCAGCATTCTACTCAGCCTTGCACTGCCGGTTTTTTCCAGCACATTCAAACGCATGCAAGGCGATACCGTTATTTATTCACTAGCGGGGGCTTACCAGCTAGCGCGTAGCACAGCCATCAGCCAGCGCCAGTCGGTAGTATTTTGCGCAAGAGCAGATGCGCAGACTTGCGGCAATGACTGGACACGTGGCGCATTGGTATTTGCAGACCCGAACGACAATCGCATCCAGGATAGCGATGAACGAATCGTCGCGGATATTGCAGCGCCACCCACAGGCAGCCAACTCAAAATGAGAGCTGCACTGAATAAACAATATTTGCGTTTTATGGGTAACGGGATGTTAGAAAACACAGCCGGCAGCATGGTGTATTGCCCACCCAATGGCACAGAACGTGATGCCCGCACCATGATTTTTACCCGTAACGGACGCTTACGTTTTGGTTATGACACGAATCATGATGGCATCCTTGAAAATGCAGAAGGGCAACCCTTGGGCTGCCCTCTGTAAAAAAACCATTCAAGGAATGCTCGTCTAGAAACTTACCAACAATGCGTACTATCTGTGCCCGTAGCCGATTTCACACCGGTGTTGGTGAGCTTAAATGTTGTGCACCTCGTATCCTTTATCTGGGGTTGGCCAGAAACCTGTGTCACATTCAAAGAGTATGTAGCCGCAGTTGTTGTTGGCATCAGACTGTAATAACCGCGTTTGGAAACTATTGCGGTGCCATTGACTATCGGGCAATTGGCTGGCGTGGTGGAATCATAATACTTGCCGTTGGCCGTCATGCAACGCTCCAGCTTTCCTGCAGTATCGGTGATGAGATCCAGAGCATCCGACCGATTCGCCTTGCGCACACTCCATTGGTAGGAAGGGACAGCAATCGCTGAAATAATGGCAATAATAACGACAACTATCATCAATTCTATCAACGTAAAACCCTGCACACTGCGTGCTGTTTTTATGCTGCCCTGTACCCTTGCCAGTGGTGCACTTGAATATTTCATTCGTTTCTCCAACCTTGAATAAAGAGAAACCAGCCGGGTAAGGGCTGGTTTCGATTGCGCTGTTATTGCAATTGCTGCCAGGACATCCGGCCACTGCCACCCGGTATTGTTGCTGCCCCGGTTTTCTCAGCTACACCCTGTATGGAATTACCCTCACTGGTACTACCCATTATTTTGAGGTCCTTATTCGTGCCACTGATAATGGTTGGTTCACTGATAAAACCTTCAGCGCTGACAGACGATACTGGTGTCGTTTCATCCGTGATATCACCATCACCATCGGTGTCCAATACCGCATCCGTCAGTTTATTGCCGTCCAGTGCATTCAGCTCATTGAGCCAGCTGGTACCGGTGGCCACACATCTGTCACCGGATATCGGCACCATCGATACGAATATGATACGGCCTCCCGCCAGCAAAGGTGCCGTAACAACACGCTCACCTTCCTTCGTGCCGTTGTTCAGCAAATCGATATACCAACCACGAACAGTAGAGGTATACATATTAGTGCTGACAGGCGCGGTATTGTTAGCGGTACTGGTGCGTATGGTACCGCTGGTGGTAAACGTCTGCTGCAACAGATTGGTGCGCGTTTTACCCAGACTGGCTGCATCACCCGCATCCAACACAGCGTAGAAGCTATGCACATCGGCATCCGGATTCGGCGTATTAGAGTGAGTTGCATAATCACCATCTTTGGTCTCGAAGTATTTACCCGTACCGAAGTACACGAGCGTGCCAGCGACATCCGCATTCACACCCAAACGGATACCGCCTGTAATGGCCTGCGCTTTACCGCCGTTATCCGTGGCAGTAAACAGCTTGGCACCCGCTGGCCAGGAACCCGCTGTCGACATATTAAAGCGCCAGATGTTGCCCAACATATCCCCACCATAAATTGCCGAGACATTGCGGTTAGGACCCAACGCTACCTGCACTGCCATCATGCCGTTGCCTGTTGTAGCCAACGGAATTGTCAGTTCGTGGTATACGGTCGGATCACTCATTTTGACCACAAAGACACTGGCCTTGCCATCCCGGCTTTCCAGACCATTGGCAAATACTGCATAAAACTCGTTATCCGCGAAGCGGGCAATTAATGGCTTGCCGTAGGTGTAGCCAAGGTTCGGATTGGTGAATTCCCACAGCACGTTGCTTGTAGAAAATCCGCTGGCAGGATCTGTGATATCCAGCGCGAAAACACTGCGGCCACCACGCCCCAGTGCACCCACCAGATAGGTTTTCCACGCAGAACCGTTCCAGACGTCATTGGCAGTAGACAGGCCATCCAGAAAGTAACGGTGAGAACCGCCGGTATAGGAATCCTGCGTGCGGCTAAACAATTTGTTCTCCGTCGCCTCACCCGCCTGTTTGGTGCCATCACCATTTGTATCCACCCAATCCTGAAACACACCGGCTGGTATGAATGCCATGAGTTCATCACCGGTATTGGCTTCCAGAGCGTGCATCATGCCGTCATTGGCGCCCACATAGAGCATAGGTTTGCGGCCGGTATTGGGTATATCAAGGCCGGTGAGAGCGTCTTTTGTAGGACGATTAGTCGCTACATAGGCAGCATAAGCATTGCTGCCCGGGCAGCCAGATGGCAAGCAGGAGTCCGTGCTATAACCGTTATTAAACGCGCTCACATACAGCGGATCCGCATTCAGGACATCACCCAGGTAGCCATTGGCAGGCTGTGGACGGTAGGGGGCAGAAAGGGCGGTACCCAGATACCAGCTCAAGCCGGCTGCACCACCGATACCTGCCTGTTGGGTGGCGGGTAAGCTGGCCAATGTGCCTGCATTCAGAGCAATGGCGCCTGCCCCTGCTGCTGTAACACCTTCCCGCCAGGTAAACAGCTTGCCCTTACCTGCCGCTGTCTGGCTGTATGTAGCCAAGGTGCTGGTGCTGTTCCACTTCTCGATAAGAGGCTTGTCCAGTTTGCCATCATTGTTTTTGTCTATGTAGTACGCAGTCACCTTACCGCTCCAGTCTTCAGTATTAAATGAACCCTGGAAAACCAGTGACTCTGTGCCCAACTGCTTGGTACTGGCCGATACCGCCGAGGCAGAGGCCTTCAGTTTGTTAATCTTGTTAAAGACTGTCGTCAAGGATTTGGCTAGCTGTTGCGGTGTGTAGGCAAAAAAGGATTCACCCGGGCCTGTGCTAAGTACCACGTTGCTTGCTGCCGTAATATTCACACAACCGGCGCCACCCGCCGCACACGTTACTGCGGCAGACTTGGACAGTGCTAGCTTGAATTTGTCACCAAATCCGCCCGCTACGTAATACCTGCCAGCGGTTCCCGTGTCCGAAGTGGCGGCTGTCAAACCGCTACTACCCGCATTGGTCACCAGCACATAATCTTTCGTGGTCAATCCGTGGCTAGTGTACTTGAGCGTATCGGCGACAGGGTCAACATCGGAAGCGACCACCGTGATCGAATTGGTGAGCGGGGTTCTTTTCAGAATATCATTCTCAAGACCGAAGCCTACAGTAAACGTCTCAATGTTCTGTTGCTTCCATTTAGAGAACGTGGTGAATCCTGGGCGCGTATCTCTAGGATCCGCAATATTGCCGTCATAATCCTTACCACCCAGATCATTAGAACCAGTAGGCTTCAAGTCTATGTCATACGCAAACTGGGCTATGTCATCCAACCAAGTACAAGTACTGGTACTACTACAACCGGCACCAGAGTAACCAGTGTCTTCTGTCATGTTGTCCCAATTCATCAAGGCATTGGTAGTAACGGCTACATCTCCCGGGTTGGTATTAGCGGCAATACTCATCGAATCCTGTGTCGGGTCACCGTCCGTCATCAGTACCGAATAGTTTTTCTGGCAGCGATACTGTATCGGGCTCTTGTTACCCGCCGTGGTGTAGTTTGCACCGCCCAGACTTGAAGTAGTCACTCCCTGAAAATACTGGACAATCTCGTACATCGTACGACCCAGCGGCGTGTAGTTGGAAGCAACCAGACCACCGATTTTCCCATCAGTTATGCTTGTTCCCGTAGCCGTCATCGGGGTGTTGTTTGCCGTTCCTATCAGGTTATCCCTGTCCGTTGTCTGCGTGGCTTCTGTGCCGATGGAATAGTCTTTCTCACCGTAGTTGCTGCCATTGAAACTGAACAGCCCGATGTTCATATCCTTGTAATTCGTTCTCACGACCTCGCGCGCTGATTCACGCGCCGATTCTATTTTATTCAGGTCAGGTATAACCCTGTTATCTGCTGCAGTGAAATTATCAGGGTCTGAATCCGTGGTTGGGTAGGCGGCACTATCAAAATTGAATTCATTCGCCGTGGTGCTTGCCGCTGTTACCAACGAGTTCAGCAAATGCTTGGGGTAACCATCAACTGCATACTGGGTAGCGCTGCCATCCCTGCCCGCTGCGACGGTACTGGTGCTGGATCTCTGGGTACTGGCCATACGCCAGCGCACACAGGAATCTTTAGTGCCTGTACTACCGTTAGCTGCGTCACTTACCAATACGCCCACGGTATCTGCAGTTGGCAGAGTAGTACTGGACAAATAGGGAGCCGAATTGCTTACACCAACGTAAAAACCCGCTGTGCCGGGTACCTTACTGACATCACACAAAGAGACATTCGTATTGTCAATGTAGTCAGGCAAAGTGCCGGATTTGTAACTGGTAAATACAAAACTACCTGATGTAAATACTGAGCCTGTGCCTGTGCCTGTGCCTGTGCCTAAACTGACGATAGGCGTTCCCGTCACCGAAGTAGAGAGCTGGAAACCGGCATTGGTTCGACCCGTAACATAATAGGTAGTCCCGGCAGCACCTAAGCCACTAATAACGTTAGTAGTCGGTGTTTTTGATTTGAACACCAACATGGTGCCGTTAGTGAACGTATTGGTATAGCAAATGGTGTTATTGAGTGCAGTAGTACCCGACGCTCCAGTACGTCCAAAACCCGTGCCACTGCAAGTGGCTGGCGTGGGATTACTAGCAATATAACTCGAAGAAATAGTGTGATCCGTGGCAGTCACACCAGGTGGCGCCCATACATCCACGTCCATCGTAGAAATTGCACCCGTTTTGCTAGTGTCACACTTTTTAGTGCTGTAGTTATAAGTGCCATTACACCAATACCAGTTCTGGGCGGATAAGGTGCCTTCGTCCTTATTTTTTGTGAACGATTCATTCACGGTGAATTCTTTCATACTACCGGAATCATCCAGCATCAACGCCACATTGGGGTTAATACCGGAAGCCCAGAACAACGGCACGTTGGCGTAATCCCACGTCAAGGCACCGAATGCAGTAGCGGGTAATGCCATCGCAGAAGCCAGCGCAGCACCCAGTGCATACCCTTTTCCCCTGCGACCCAGGAAACTCAAGCCATTCGCTAAAAACCGAATGCCTTTCAGAGATTTTAATGTGTCCATGACACTACCCTCGTATTGTATAAACAAAATTAAAGACACTTTTTAGTAATACTTCCTAGTGATACCTGACAATACTTACAGAGCTACCTACGGGGTTGCCCGTCTGAAAGTTGATTGCAAAATAACTGCTGTATCTGATGAAAGCCCCTGTGCACGCACAGTGATCCTGTAATCCGGTTTTACAACAACATCCGGTACTTCTGCGGCATCAACAGCGGATACCAATCCAGATCCGGCGCCGTAAC
>DATIDQ010000112.1:0-3529 GCA_035456205.1 Pseudomonadales bacterium | reverse complement strand
AGCAATAATGCCGCAAATGGAAATCAACAGAATATCTACACAGAAACATCACTGGACAAGGACAAGGTATTTGTTCAACAGCAAGTGATTGTCACCTGGCGACTGATATCCCGGTTCCCTATCAGCCAGCCACAGTTTTTCCCTCCACAAATTGATGGTGTACTAGTGCAGGATCTCGGCATCCGCGCTTACAAACGCTCTGATGCGGAACGCGTTGTTGAGCAGAGCTATGCCCTGTTTCCACAGAAGAGCGGCAATATTATTATCCCCCCACAACAGTTTCAGGTGATTGTTGATGCACCACAAAGAAATAGCGCAGGATTTTTTCGCCCTAGTCGTTCGCAAATGCAACTTAGCACCGATGAAAAATCAATTACCGTTGTTCCAGCAGAGTCTTCAACCAATAATCCGCAAAATACTCACTGGTTACCTGCTTCTTCACTGGAGATTTCACAAGAGATACTTGGCGCAGACTCGGCACACCCGGCCACTGCTGGCACTGCATTCACGCGCATCATTCGCATGCGTGCTGAAGGTTTAAGCGCAGAACAACTACCGCCACCAAACATGCAAGCTCCCGGCATCAAGGTTTACAACGAAACTCCCGTATTAAATAACAAAGACAATCAGCAAGGCGTGGTGGGTATGCGTGAAGATCGTGCCGCCGTTATTGCAGCACAACCTGGCAAACTATTGCTGCCTGCCATCACTATTCCCTGGTATGACGTTGATGCTGTGCAGTGGCGCGAAACTGTTTTACCCGCAACCGAAATTGATGTGCTGCCTGGCACCACAATAAACAGCAGTACTTCAACAAACACAGCAGACACCAAAACCTCCGCACCAACCCAAGACAAGCTTGCCCAAATCAATCCCACTCAAGATCATCCTGCTGCCACACCGGTCGTAAATCAGACACCCTCAACTACAAATGAATCCTATCTGTGGCAGATCAGCACAGCCGTGCTATTCACACTACTACTGGCAATAATAATTTATCTATACAAACAGCAGCACCGCGGCAAACAACCGATATCAGACCGCACAACAATAGTTGATACACCCGTCAGACCATCGCACAACACTGCTTTGCGACACGCAACAGAACAAGGTGATCTGAAAAAAATACATCAGACACTTCAAGCATGGGCAAAGGAACAGGAAGTCAATCGCCTGGCACTGCAACATCCGTCTGTTACTCCATTGCTGCAAGCACTGGAAAAACATTTGTACGGAAATGGCATAGCCCCGGATGCACAAACACTAAAAAATCTGCCATCCCAGCTGGAGGAATTGGCAGCTGGTCAGCCACCACAAAACAATCAAACCTCGCAGCTGGAAACACTCTATCGCTAGACCCTGAATCCACATTCCGCTTCTTGCTGCTACAATCGCCCGGGTATATAGAGCTACGAGACCCGTATGACGTATCGCACCCAGTCAAAACTATTGGTCACTTTGTTTGTTCTGGCACTGAACCTGCCAGCACTGGCTCAAGAACCAGTCCCGGCGCCAGGAGCTATCACGACACCTGCTGCCACACAGAACATTTCACTGACCCAGATTGCTGATCAAACACTGGCGACAGGAAAGCTGATCGATCAACTCTCTGGCATTGCAGCGCAACCACTGGAGCTGGAGGTACTCAGTGATCAACTGACCAACGCCAGAAAACAAATACAAGCTTTACAAGTTGATTCCGCTGCTCTGACCAATAATTCCCACGCCAGCATTGACCAACTTAATGGCACCCAGAATCAGTGGCTGTTTATCAGTGAGCAGCTACGCAAAGCACAACAAAGATTAAAAGCCAGGGATGCGGAGCTGGAAAATGCAATATCCCAGCTCACCACCGAAGAAGACCGCTGGCAAAAAATCAAAGCCCAGGTCAGTTCTGCCCCAGGGTTGAATTATAACGGCTCAGATATTAACGATGCATTCAACCACACATCCCGCGCCAGAAAACTACTCACAACTCCCCTGCAAGAAACCCTCGGCATGGACAAGGATTGCCAGGAGCTGATTGATATTATTGATCAGGAATTGCTGGCACTAAAAAGCAGCAAAAGCTATTTACGCGACAATCTTTTTAAAAACTTCCAACAACCTATCTGGAAAATATCAGCCGACGATTTTAAACCCCAATCTAACACCGAGCAGTCTTTAGAAAATAAGGAAAAACTTGCCACTTTTTACATCAAACAAAATCCTAACCGATTAACCACTGTTTCCATCATTGTTTTTCTGGTTGGATTTTTTATATGGCGAGTGCGCGTCACCACCAAACGCAAGCAGGAAGAACAAATGGGGATAGCGTTACGTCTCCCGCTTATTGATAGACCTTTCTCTACGGTGATTATCATAGGTGTAGCAGCGACCTATGCAATATTACCGAATCCGCCACAACTGATTTACACCGGGTTATCACTACTTCTATTTATTCCTGTTATACGCCTCGGCTTTCCCCGTCTGCTACCCATTGTGCGACCACTCGCCTGGCTGGTATCTATATTTTTTATCATCAATTCACTGTCTGTACACATCCATTCAGTGCCGGCACTACTACAATTATGGCTTCTGGCCAGCGCTATCATTGGTCTAGTTGGCTGCATTCGCGCATTGATGAAGTTTTCCGCTTCAGATGACAGAAAAGCTTTTGTGTGGAGATTTTTACGCGCGACAGTGTGGCTGGCTTTGCTAGCCGCATTAGTTGCCGCTATCGGCTGCATCACTGGCGCCGTTACACTCGCTCAGTTTCTTCTCACCAGTGTCGCCTATTCTGCTTATGCAGGATTATTGCTGGTTGTAGTAGCAGGCGTATTCAACGATTTGATCACAGCTGCCCTGTATATGCCGGGCAGCAATTCAAGTCTGCTGATCAGACGCAACCGTATTACCATCCTTCGCTTTATCAATAAACTGACCAACGCTATTTGCTTAATCAGCTGGATAAATTTCGCCATGAAGCTTGTTGCACTTCGCGACAGCTTTTTTGATATCGCCCAACAAATTATCAACAAAGAGCTCAGCGTTGGCAGCATTTCTTTTTCACTCGGCGATATGTTATCTGTCGCTTTCACTATCTGGTTATCTTTTAAAATTTCACAACTATTACGCTTTATCCTCGTGGACGATATCGCACCACGAGCCAAATGGGCACGCGGCGTACCGGAAGCGGTTGCCACCATCACACAATACTGTCTTGTGCTGACAGGATTCATGATAGCTATCAGCATGGCTGGCATTGATATGTCAAAGCTGTCCATTATGGTTGGAGCACTAGGCGTAGGTATTGGTATTGGCTTGCAAGATGTTGTCAATAACTTCACATCCGGTTTGATTCTATTGTTTGAGCAAAAAATCAAACAGGCAGATATCATCCAGTGCAGCGGTGTTAATGGCAAAGTGACCAATATCGGGATGCGCTGCAGTGTTGTTCGCACTTTTGATGGCGCCGAAGTGATTGTTCCCAACGGGCAACTGGTTTCTGCACAAGTCATTAACTGGACGCATTCAGATCAGGAACGCC
>DATIDQ010000111.1:0-35206 GCA_035456205.1 Pseudomonadales bacterium | reverse complement strand
CAAAGCTGAATATAGCTTGCTGAATGCTGCAGCCGAATCCCACTTCCAGTTTGAGCGTGAAGGGTATTTCTGCGCAGACCGCTACGATTCCAGGCCCGGCAAACCTGTGTTCAATCGCACCATCGGCCTGCGTGATTCTTTTGGCAAGTGAGTAGTCCCGTATGAAAATCTATAACACACTCGCTCGCCAGAAACAGGAATTTGTCCCGCGCGTTCCCGGCCACATTCAAATGTATGTCTGTGGCATGACGGTGTATGACTACTGCCACCTCGGTCATGCGCGTGTACTCGTCGCCTTTGATGCGATCACACGTTACCTGCGCGCGCGCAACTGGCATGTGACCTATGTGCGCAACATCACGGATATTGACGACAAGATCCTGCGCCGGGCGGATGAAAATGGCGAACTCTACACAGCACTGACTGCACGCTTTATCGATGCCATGCACGAAGACGAAGCGCGTCTCGGCGTGGCACGCCCGGATATCGAGCCTTGCGCCACCGCCTACATCGAGCAAATTATTGCGATGACGCAGCAATTGATCGACAACGGTTACGCATACCATGCCAGCAATGGTGACGTGTACTATGTGGTGGAAAAATTTGCCCATTACGGAAAGCTGTCAGGCAAAAACGTAGAAGAATTACTGGCCGGCGCACGCATTGATGTAGATGAAGCCAAGCGCGATCCGCGCGATTTTGCATTGTGGAAAGCAGCTAAAACAGGCGAAGTCTCCTGGCCATCACCTTGGGGTGATGGACGCCCGGGATGGCATATCGAATGTTCGGCGATGTCCACCTGCTGTCTCGGTGAATCTTTTGATATTCACGGCGGCGGGCCAGATCTTCCTTTTCCGCACCATGAAAATGAAATTGCACAATCGGAAGCGGCTACCGGCAAAACCTATGTGAATTACTGGATGCATGCGGGCGCCGTACGTGTGGATAACGAGAAAATGTCGAAATCACTCGGCAACTTTTTCACCATTCGCGAGATACTCGACCAGTATCATCCAGAAGTGGTGCGCTACCTGCTGCTGTCCAGCCACTATCGCAGTGCCATCAATTATTCAGAAGACAATCTGCAGATTGCGCGCGGCGCACTGGAACGCTTCTATACCGCACTGCGCGGACTGGAAAATATTCCCGTAGTACCACTGGCAGAGCTGGATGCCGAGCAATCGGAAGTAGCGCGTTTTATTGAAGTGATGGACGATGATTTTGGCACGCCGGAAGCGATTGCCGTGCTGTTTGATCTGGCACGCCAACTCAACACAACACGTTCAACAGCCACAGCCACAACACTGAAATCACTCGGCGCGGTGCTGGGTTTATTGCAAGATAATCCTGACGCTTTTTTGCAAGCTGGCAGCAATCATGGACTGGACGCAGTCAGCATCGAAGCGTTAATAGCAGAACGCGTGCAAGCAAAAAAAGACAAGAATTTTTCGCGCAGCGATGCAATTCGTGACGAGCTGAAAGCCCAGGGCGTGGTATTGGAAGATTCCCGTGCAGGCACGACATGGCGACGCGAGTGACACCTGTTTTTGAGCACGCTGACTTTTTTGTGTTCGACAAACCTGCCGGCATCAGTTTCCACAGTGAAGACGGCGCCGGTTTTTTTGTACAGCTCACCCAATACTATCCAGACGAAACACTTTTTCCCGTTCACAGGCTGGATAAAATCACCTCTGGCCTGTTATTGGTAGCACGCAACAAACCAGCCGCAGCCAGGCTGGGAGAGTTATTCGAATCCCATGCTATCAAGAAAACGTATATTGCCCTTTCAGACCACCAACCCTCCAAAAAGCAAGGCCCTGTTTCTGGTGATATGCAACGCACCCGCGATGGCAACTGGAAACTGCTGCGCAGCAAAAAAAATCCGGCTATCACCCGCTTCACTTCGCATTCACTGGCGCCAAACTTGCGGTTGTTTGTACTGCACCCTCAAACTGGCCGCACACATCAATTGCGCGTCATGATGAAAGCGCTGGGCAGCCCGATTCTTGGCGACGCACGCTATGGCGGCACAGTTGCCGATCGCGGTTACCTACACGCACAACGGCTGCAATTTACCTGGAGCAGTCAGCTCATCGATATCTTTGCAATGCCGGCCATCGGCGAATTATTCAACCGGTTTTCAGCCGCAATCCATGATCATCAACATGCATAAATCTGCCCGGATTGTATGCCTGTTTTTGTGCTTGTTGGCAGCAGTAACACATGCAGAAACACCTGTATTGCCGTGGCAATTATTACGCAGCATTCCTCGCCTGCCCAACCATTTCACCCAAGGCCTTGTTTATGCCGACGGGCAATTATTTGAAAGCACGGGCCACTATGGTCAGTCACGTCTGATCTCTTACGACGCAAAAACCATGGCGCTGCAAAAACAGCAATTCCTGCGCGCCGATGTATTTGGTGAAGGGCTGACTTTTCTCAATAAAAAGCTTTATCAGGCCAGCTGGAAATCGCATGAGCTTTTTGTTTATGACACAGCCCTGCAACCATTGCAGACGCTGGCAATCAGTGGCGATAGCTGGGGGCTCACCACTGATGGTCACTCGCTCATCATGAGCAATGGCTCAGACACCTTGCAATTTCTTGATCCTGACACTGGCAAAACATTGCGCTCCATCACCGTGACGGATAACAGCGGAAACCACTGGCAAGATATCAATGAACTGGAATGGATTGATGGCCACATTCTCGCTAACGTCTGGCACCGCAATACCGTACTGGTGATCGATGGCATTACTGGCCATATCACCAGCCAGTACGACCTCGAAAAACTGTCGCAAGACGTGTCCCGCCACATGCCATCCCGTGACAGTGAACAGGTCCTGAATGGCATGGCCTGGAATCCGGAAACACACACCCTGCTCGTTACCGGCAAGGACTGGCCTTTGTGGTTTGAACTGAAAATCACGCTACACTGACATTAACAGGCGCATCGGTTGCCGAGCGCAATTCATATCAAGTCATATCAGGAAATACGCATGTCCGTCACATCAAACACTGCTGTCGCCCACCCTGCTTTCGAGTTACTACGTAGCCAGAATATCCCTGCACTCAATATCCGAGTAGAAGAGTACCGACACATAAAAACCGGCGCACAACACATTCACCTTGCCGCCGACAATGATGAAAATGTTTTTCTCGTTGCTTTGCGTACCGTGCCACATGATTCCACAGGCGTTGCGCATATTCTGGAGCACACTGCTTTATGCGGCAGCGAAAAATATCCTGTACGCGATCCATTTTTTCTGATGACGCGGCGCTCACTCAATACATTTATGAATGCGTTCACCAGTTCAGACTGGACAGCGTATCCTTTCGCCAGCCAGAACCGTCAGGATTTTAATAATCTGCTGGACGTTTATCTGGATGCCGTATTTTTTGCAAAGCTGGATCCACTGGATTTCGCACAGGAAGGCCATCGACTGGAATTCGAGGAAATGGAAAACGCAGAATCGCCATTGACGTTCAAAGGCGTGGTGTTTAATGAAATGAAAGGCGCGATGAGTTCTGTTACATCCGCCCTGTGGCAGACCTTATCAAAATATGTTTTTCCTACTACTACTTATCACCACAATAGCGGTGGCGAACCGGATTGCATTCCAGATCTCACTTACGAACAACTGGTATCGTTCTACCGCAGCCATTACCACCCGTCCAACGCCATCTTCATGACCTTTGGCAACATTCCCGCCGCCGAGCAACAGGAAAAATTTGAAACCCAGGCACTGTCACGGTTTGAAAAATCGGAACACATCGTCAGTGTACCGGATGAAAAACGTTACCTTGCCCCGATTTATGTTGAAGAATCCTACGCACTGGATGAAGCAGATACCAAAGGAAAAACGCACATCGTTACCGCATGGTTACTCGGTCGTAGCGCTGACCTGAAATCCTATCTGCAAGCCCAGTTGTTAACCGCTGTACTGCTGGACAATGCCGCCTCACCGCTGCAACAGGCACTGGAAACCTCGCAATTGGGCTCATCACCTTCGCCTTTGTGCGGACTGGAAGATTCACAAAAAGAATTACTGTTTATGGCAGGGCTTGAAGGTTCAGACGCCGAACACACCGGCCAGGTGGAATACCTGATTCTTGATGTATTGAAAAACATCGCCGAAAGGGGCGTGCCACAAGCACAGATCAACGCCTGTTTGCATCAACTGGAATTGCAGCAACGCGAAATTGGTGGTGATGGCTACCCATACGGCTTGCAACTGATCCTGCACGCACTCAACAGCGCCACCCATCGTGGCGACCCGGTATCTTTACTGGATCTGGAGCCGGCACTGGCTGCATTACAACAGGAAGCACGCGATCCGGATTTTATTAAACGACTTGCACGTGAATTGTTGCTGGACAACCAACATCGTGTGACGCTGACATTAACACCGGATCAAACGCTCTCACAACGTCGCGATGCAGCAGAGACTGCGCAACTCGCTGCTATACGCGCAGCACTCAGCGAAACAGATTGCCAACGCATCATTGAACAGAGCGTGGCATTACAGGCAAGGCAAGAAGCCGAACTGGATGAAAATATTTTACCGCGCGTCACGCTAGCGGATGTGCCAGCCAACATGCTGATCCCGCAAGCAGCCAATGTCATCAGCGATCCTCTGCCATTAACCACGTTTGCTGCCGGCACGAATGGTCTTGTCTATCAACAGCTTGTTATCAACTTGCCTGCTCTGACTACGCAAGAAATGACATTGCTACCACTCTATGCAGCCTGCCTCACCGAAGTGGGAAATGGCACTCAGGATTATTTGCAAACACAAAATCGCCAGGCCGCATTGTGCGGTGGCATCAGCGCCTATCCCAGTTTGCGCGGCTCAATAGACGATGTACAAATTGTGCAAGGTTTTCTGGTGTTATCAACAAAAGCATTGGCTCGCAACCAACACGCTGCCGGACAATTATTGCTTGATACCTGGCAACACGCACGCTTCGATGAACATCAACGTTTGCGTGAACTGATGGCACAAATGCGCACACGCCGCGAACGTAACCTCGCCAGCAATGGACATAGTCTTGCTATGTCTGCCGCCAGTGCAGGTATGTCACCATTGGCAAACTATCAGCATGAAGTCACCGGATTGGCCGGTGTGATACCCATGAAGCACCTGGATCGTTCGCTCGACGATCAGCATGCACTGGAAAAATTTTCTCACCATTTATTACAACTGCACAAAAAAATGCTCACGCAACATTCACAGTTGTTGTTGGTGGCGGAACAGGAACGCCTGGCGGATTGCACCGCCAGTTTGCAACAACTCTGGGCAAATACAGCAACACCCGACGGCACTGTGCTGTCTTTGCCCTATTCACCACGCGTGGTGAACCAGATGTGGCAAACCAGCACACAAGTCAATTTCTGTTCACGTGCGTGGCCCAGCGTGGCCATGAACCATCCGGATGCAGCTGCACTTACGGTATTAGGTGGTTATTTGCGTAATGGCTTCCTGCATCGCGCTATTCGCGAACAGGGTGGCGCTTATGGCGGCGGTGCGAGCCAGGACAGCATGCTGGGCACTTTCCGCATGTACTCGTATCGCGATCCACGTCTGGCTGAAACGCTGGAGGATTTTGATCAGGCCATCCACTGGCTGGCCGATACCGCACCAGCGGCGCAACAAGTAGAAGAATCCATCCTTGGCGTCGTGGCATCGCTGGACAAGCCCGGCTCACCAGCAGGCGAAGCAAAAAATGCATTCCATAATCGCTTGTTTGGCAGAACAGATGAGGTGCGGCGCCAGTTCCGTTCCCGCATCCTCAATGTTAGCGGTCAGGACCTGCAGCGTGTCGGTGCCATTTACCTCACACCAGACAAAGCCAACACCGCTGTCATGAGCGATGCCAGCAACACGGATACGGCTGTAAAACTGGGACTGGAAGTGTGTAAACTGGACGCCTGAACAGGGACTCCCAGAACACTATGCAGCACGAGAATTGGTACCTTGAGGGCTATTTCAGCGGCAACGCTCTACTCAGCCGACTGACAATCAATGTCTTTCCTTTCAAAATTGGCAGGGAGGCCGGCGTCGATTTCGTAGTGCCTGGAACCAGGGCATCACGCAACCATGCGGAATTTATCAAGGAAGGTGAACGGCTTTTTTTACGTGATAAAAACAGTACCAATGGCACCTTCGTCAATCGCACCAGAATCAAGGAACAAACAGAAGTGCAGCATGGCGACATATTGCACTTTGCTGACTTTGAGGTCAGGTTGATAAAAGAATCGGTAAAAAAGTCATCCAACCCTACCCTGATGCAATCAGCCATCCCCGGCATATCAACACTCTCGGAAAAAATGCCGGCCGGCATAAGAGCACTGCAAGAAATGGTCGAGCAAAAAATGATTGCTCCTGCGTTTCAACCTATTGTTAATGCAATGAGTGCAGACATTTTTGGCTATGAAATTCTTGGGCGCGGCACACATAGCGAGCTTCCGGTATTGCCGGGCCCACTGTTTCGTATTGCCGAAAGTGTCGACAATCTTCCCATGCAACTCAGTCAATTGTTCCGCGATGTCGGGATTGCTACTGCTGCCACCTTTGATACAAAGGCGGCATTTTTCATGAATGTACATCCGGATGAACTGCGCTATGCAAGGTTGCTCTTGCTACAAATGGAGAAGATCCGCAAAGACCATCCTGATATGAAACTTGTACTGGAAATCCATGAAAAAGCCGTACCCAGCCTGCCAGATATGAAAAAGATCTGCCGCGAACTGGATGTCTTGCGCATCAAACTGGCTTACGATGATTTTGGTGCAGGACAAGCCAGATTCATCGAGTTGATTGAAGCACCGGCACACTATCTGAAATTTGATATCAGTCTGGTGCGACACATTGACATAGCGCCACCGGCTAAACGCAGCATGGTGCAATCACTGGTCACTCTATCCAAGAATATGGGCATACTGACTTTGGCTGAAGGTCTTGAGAGCGAAGCAGAAGTCAAAACTTGCCAGGACATGGGTTTTGATCTTATTCAAGGTTTTTATTTTGGCAAGCCTAAAATTGGATCACTGTAAGAATTTCAATTCACGCACCACATCTGCCCAACCATTTTCATCCGGCGTGTAGCGCGCCACCAGATTGACACGATCAAACACTCCATTACAACGCGCATGAATTCTGGCAGCCATTTCATTGCGCGGGCACACCACCGCCACTGCATCCAGCAATTCATCAGGAATCAATGCCGTCATTGCATCCCAGTGGCCGCCTTTCGATAATATATTCAGCTGCGTTTGCAATTCTCCCATACCATGCACATCCAGTACCGGGCGATACGCGGGTGTTGATGCATAAAACGCAATTTGCTTGCGGATTTTTTCACGCGCATCATTGAGCGACTGTTCATCATCTCCCGAACCGACAATCAGATTAACCGCGAGTGTAAAACCAGCGCGATTTTTTCCCGCTTTTGCAAAACCGTTTTCTAATGCTGGCAAAGTCATTTGCTGTATGGATTCCGGCGTATGGAACGGATGAGCAATAAATCCATCTGCCACTTCACCCACCACTTCCGTCATTTTTGGTCCGAATCCGCCACAATAAATCGGCGGAATACCATAAGGGTTAGGGCCAGGACTGAACGCGGGTGTCATCAACGTGTGCTGGTAAAAATCACCTTCATAACGCAAGCGCTCACCGGATTCCCACGCAGAGAAAATGGCGCGTATCGCCAACACCATGTCACGTAAACGCGCAGCTGGCTTATCCCACACGCTGCTGTAACGTTTTTCGATATGCGCCTGGATTTGCGTACCCAGACCCAGAATGAAACGCCCCTTGCTGAGCAATTGCATATCATTGGCAAGATAGGCCAGCGACATCGGGTTGCGTGCAAATGCCACCGCAATGCCCGTCCCGAGCTGTATCTGGCTGGTGGTTTGAGAAGCTATCGCCAGTGGCAGGAATGGGTCGTGCTGTCCCTCAAAGGCATACACCGCGTCATAACCAATTGTTTCCAATCGCTGTGCGAGCCATGCGGCATCAGCCGGGTTGTCCAACACCATCGTAGTATCGATTTTCATTGTGCGCCTTTGGTTGCTGCTTACAACTATAGCTGTAGCCTGCAGCTATGCTATGACAAACTGATAGAATACAACCAGCTCAACAGGAGATTCAGCACGTGCAACACGATCCGGGCCAAAGCCAGACGACAGCCAGGAATATGGTGGACTGGTTCCGGCACTCAGCGCCGTACATCCACGCCCATCGCGGCAAGACATTTGTCTTGATGCTGCCGGGCGACGCTGTGCGCCACGACACCTTTACGCATACTGTGCATGATATCGCCCTGCTCAACAGCCTGGGCGTACGGTTGGTGCTGGCTGTCGGTGCACGCGCACAAATTGATACCTCTCTGGCGCGGGCCAATATCAAACCGGTATTCCATCAGGGCGTTCGTATCACAGACAACGATGCGCTGCCGTTGGTCGTGGAAGCTGCCAGCAGCGTGCGCTCACACGTTGAAGCCCTACTCTCGACCGGCCTCGTGAATTCACCGATGCACGGTGCACAGATTCGCGTCACCGGCGGCAATTTTATTACCGCCAAACCGATAGGCGTGCGTGATGGCGTAGATTTCCATTACACCGGCGAAGTACGGCGCGTTGACGTTGATGCCATCAACAGTGCGCTAGACAATCACGCGATTGTTGTACTGCCATGCCTGGGTTATTCCGCCAGCGGCGAAATATTTAATCTCGGTATTGAAAATATCGCGACTGCAGTGGCACACGCTATCGGTGCAGAAAAATTAATCGCCTTTATTGAAAACGAAGGCGTAAGAGATGCTAAAGATCATTTGTTGCGGGAATTAAAACCCGCACAGGCTGCTGTGCTGTTGAAGAAACAAAAGAGTCATGACAATTCAGCATTGCGCGCTTGCTGCAACGCTGTTGAAAACGGTACAGCGCGAGCGCATCTGATCAGCTATCAGGAAAATGGCAGCCTGTTGCAAGAACTGTTTACCCGGGAAGGCAGCGGCACATTGATTGCCAATGACAGCGCAGAACTGGTTCGTGCCGCAACGCTCGATGATGTGGGTGGCATTCTGGAACTGATCCAGCCACTGGAAGCTGAGGGTATTCTTGTGCGGCGTTCGCGTGAAGTGCTGGAAGCAGAGATTCACAATTTCATGGTACTTGAGCATGAAGGACTGATCGCTGCCTGTAGTGCGCTGTACGCCTATGCAGGCAGCAGCATGGCCGAAGTAGCCTGTGTTGCCACACATCCGCAATACCGGGATGGCGGGCGCGCTGCCCTGTTGTTGGCACATCTGGAAAAGCTGGCGAAAAAACGGGGCTTGAAAAAACTGTTCGTGTTAACCACGCAAACGGCGCAATGGTTTGTGGAAAAAGGGTTTGCCCCGGCCAAACTGGATCAATTGCCGTCTAAAAAACAGCAGTTGTATAACTACCAGCGCAATTCAAAAATTTTCATCAAAACGATCTAGAATCAAGACTATCTAGAATCAAAACCATCTAAAAAGAGTACTGAAGTCATGCCAGTCTATCGTTCAAAAACCACTACTGCAGGCCGCAACATGGCGGGCGCACGCGCATTGTGGCGTGCCACTGGCATGAAGGATGCCGACTTCGAAAAACCCATCGTCGCGGTAGTCAACTCATTCACGCAATTTGTACCGGGACACGTGCATCTGAAAGATCTCGGGCAGCTGGTAGCGCGTGAAATTGAAAAACACGGCGGCGTGGCAAAAGAATTCAACACTATTGCTGTGGATGACGGCATTGCCATGGGACACGACGGCATGCTGTATTCCCTGCCGTCACGCGACATCATTGCCGATTCGGTGGAATACATGGTCAACGCGCATTGCGCCGATGCCATGGTGTGCATTTCTAACTGCGACAAGATCACACCGGGTATGTTGATGGCCGCATTGCGCCTGAATATTCCTTGCGTATTTGTTTCTGGCGGCCCAATGGAAGCCGGCAAAACCAGACTCGGCGAGCATAAACTGGATCTGGTTGATGCAATGATTATTGCCGTGAGTGACGATGCCAGCGATGAAAAAGTCGCGGAATACGAACGCAGCGCCTGCCCGACTTGCGGCTCTTGCTCCGGCATGTTTACCGCAAACTCCATGAACTGCCTCACTGAAGCATTAGGATTGTCACTACCGGGCAATGGCTCGACATTGGCGACTCACGCTGATCGCGAAAAACTGTTTCTGGAAGCCGGCCGACTGATTGTAGAAATTGCCAAGCGCCATTACGAGCAGGATGATTTTTCTGTATTGCCACGTTCAATTGCATCGTTCAAAGCATTTGAAAATGCGATGACCCTGGATGTCGCCATGGGCGGCTCTACCAACACTATCTTGCATTTGCTCGCAGCAGCACAAGAAGCAGAGCTGTCTTTTACCTTGAAAGACATCGACCGCTTATCAAGAAAAGTACCGCAGCTGTGCAAAGTCGCACCAAGTACCCCGAAATATCACATGGAAGATGTGCATCGCGCCGGCGGCATCATGAGCATACTCGGCGAGCTGGATCGTGCTGGCTTATTGCATACCGATGTAGCCACTGTACACAGTAAAACCTTGAAAGACGCGCTGCAAAAATGGGACATCACTCTCACCAATGATGAAAGTGTAAAAACATTTTTTCGTGCGGGGCCAGCGGGTATTCCAACACAAACTGCGTTTAGTCAAAGCACGCGTTGGGACACACTGGATGACGATCGTCACGACGGCTGCATCCGCTCGATTGAAAATGCCTACAGCACGGAAGGCGGATTGGCTGTGTTGTACGGCAACATTGCAGAAAAAGGTTGCGTAGTAAAAACCGCCGGCGTGGATGAAGAGAACTTCCTGTTTGAAGGCTCGGCATTTATTTGTGAAAGCCAGGACGAAGCCGTACACATGATTCTGGAAGACAAAGTCAAAGCCGGTGATGTAGTTGTTGTGCGTTACGAAGGCCCACGCGGCGGCCCCGGCATGCAGGAAATGCTGTATCCCACCAGTTATATCAAATCCAAAGGCCTGGGCAAAGCGTGCGCACTGCTGACTGACGGACGCTTTTCCGGTGGTACCTCCGGTTTATCCATCGGCCACGTTTCACCGGAAGCGGCAGCGGGCGGCGCGATTGCGCTGATTGAAAATGGTGACCGCATAAAAATTGATATTCCTAATCGTTCGATTGATGTATTAGTGAGCATGGAGGAACTGGCACATCGTCGCGCCGCGATGGAGGCCAAAGGCAAAGCGGCGTGGAAACCCTCCAAACCGCGTCCACGCAAAGTATCAGCAGCACTAAAAGCGTATGCCATGCTCGCGATGAGTGCCGATGTAGGCGCTGTGCGCGATCTCAGCATGCTGGATTAATCAATTCAGGAGAATACTGTGCCATATAACTCTGACATTATTGAAGAACTGGAAATTCTGGCACTGTTTGATTTGTCCAGCACACAAGCCGGGATAAAAATACACAAAACAGCCATGCAAACCGAAGTGGATGCAGCAAAACGCTTGCACAAAAAGGGTTTGATTACGCAATCAGATGGCGGCTATCTCACCAACCTTGGTCTGGAAGCTGCAGAACATGCAGAAAGTCTTTGCCGCATTATGCAAGCTGAAAAATCCGGTTAAAAATCTCTTCTAACGCAGGCAATATGGCCTGCGTCCAGCAGCTTGCGCACGCTGAAACATCGGTATTGTTACTTTCAAATGCTCGGTCAGCTCTTCAATACGTGAGCTATTTGCAGGGTGAGTCGATAACAATTCCGGCGGTTTGCCCCCACCCTGTTTTGCCATCAACTGCCACAAACGGATGCTTTCACGCGGATCAAATCCCGCACGCGCCATCAGATCCTGCCCTATTACATCGGCTTCTGCTTCATGGGTGCGACTGTAGGGCAACATGATGCCTACCTGTGACCCCAGCCCGAAAACGGCTGCACCTGCAGGGCTGATCTGACCAGCCACTTCCTCGCCAATCTGCGACAACATCCCAATGGATGCACGTTCACTGGCATGACGCGCAATGACGTGACCAATTTCATGACCGATAACCGTCGCCAGTTGCGCATCATTTTGTGCCAATGTAAGCATCCCGGTATTCACACCGATTTTTTTACCTGGCAGCGCAAACGCATTCGGATCCTTATCTTCAAATACCTGCACTTCCCATCCTGTTTGCCAAGCAGGCGGCAACTGCCGCAACAAATCATTGACGACACAATTCACTTCAGTGCTGGCAACAGGGTCTCGCACCACGGTTTCTTTTTCTTTCAGCTGCGCATACATCTGGATACCGGATGCCGCCATCTGGTCATCAGGCACCATAATCAACTGGCTGCGCCCGGTTGGCGATGTAGCACAACCAGCTGCCAGCAATATAAAAAACAGTAAGGCAATACGCTGAATCATTGGTTTTCTAGATTTCTGATGTGCAGTGCGGGCAGCGTGTGGCTTTTATTGAAATAACAGAAATGCATTTCGGGCATTCTTTTGTCGAGACTTCTGCTTCTTTCTTGAAACGGTTGATCTGCTTCACCAGTATAAAAATCACAAACGCGACGATTGTGAAATCAATGACGGTATTGATAAAAAGACCGTAGTTGATACTCACTGCGGCGGCAGTATCCGTTTTTTCTTTCAACACAATGGACAGACTGGAAAAATCCACACTGCCCAACAAAAAACCAATAGGTGGCATCACCACCTGACTGACCAGAGCAGTCACAATCTTGCCGAAGGCAGCGCCAATAATCACACCTACCGCCATATCTACCACATTGCCTTTGATCGCAAATTCCTTGAACTCATTCAGGATTTTCATATTTTTCCTCTCTGGAACATTAACAGGCAAAATACCGGATTGTCAGGCCTCAGCTACCGCTTGCACTGGATGGCCTTCCAGCAAGTTATAGACATTGACAAACTGCTGGGTCAACTTGTGTGATGGAGAAAAATGAATCAGTGGCATGTGCGCTTCTCGCGACTCTTTCAATTTAACTGAAGCATTCAGATAACTGTCGAGAACCGGCAAACCATCGGTTACCAACTGCGCGATGAGATCGGTCGGCAATTTTGCCTGTGGATTGAACTGGTTCACCACCACGCCTTCAATTACCAGATCTTCATTATGGTCTTCACGGATTTCAGTCACTGTATTGACAAGATTATAGAGCGCCTGCCGCGAGAAGCTGTCGCAATCAAAAGGAATCAACAACGAATCAGCAGCAATTAATGCCGCGCTACTATAAAAATTCAGGGCGGGCGGTGTATCAATGTAAATCCGGTCATAGTGTTTTGATAAATCTGTCAGTGCTTCACGCAGTTTGTAAATCTTGTGTCGGCTTTCCAGTTCGCGCTCTATGGTTGCCAGCTCAGGGCTAGCCGGCATCACTGACAAACGCCCATACTGGGTAGGATGGCAAAAAGTGGGCAGATAGGGTTTGCGTCCGAACAAACCGAGAAACGTTTTGAAAAAATCAGCGGCCGTGTTGGTTTTGTCTGCATAGTTGGGGCCGAGCAAATACTCGGAACTGTTGCATTGCGTATCCAGATCAATCAACAGGGTTTTATAACCCTGCTGCGCGCTGATCGCCGCCAGATTACAACTGATGCTGGTTTTACCAACGCCGCCCTTCTGGTTAAACACAACTCTTTTCATTCGGCACTCCTGTAAACTCTGCACCATGTTATCAGCAAATCAAAACCGCGCCTTGCCGCCCGCCATTTTCCTGATGGGGCCGACAGCTTCCGGCAAAACCGATCTGGCCGTTGCACTCAGCCAACATTTGCCCTGCGATATTATCAGTGTGGATTCCGCTCTGGTGTATCGCGGCATGGATATCGGCAGTGCGAAACCGGACGCTGTAACACTGGCGCAAGCCCCACACAGGCTGATCAGTTTCCTTGATCCATCTGAGCCGTACTCCGCAGCACAATTCCGCCAGGATGCCTTGCGAGAAATGGCGAGCATTTCGCAAGCCGGGCATATCCCACTATTGGTGGGCGGCACCATGCTCTATTTCAAAGTGCTGCTGGAAGGCATTGCTGATCTACCACCAGCCGATCCGGCCGTTCGCGCGGCACTCGACGCAGAAGCCGGGATATCAGGCTGGCCAGCGATGCACACAAAACTGGCCGCCGTAGACCCTGAAGCCGCTGCGCGCCTGCATCCGAACCACTCCCAACGTATTTTGCGGGCGCTAGAGGTGTTCCAACAGACAGGTATTCCATTGTCCCGCCTACAACAGCAGCAAAATCCTGATCCGCTACCTTATCGCCCGATACAACTGGCTCTGATGCCAGAAGACCGCGGCACCCTTCATCAACGGATAGAGCAGCGTTTTGACCGTATGCTCGCCAATGGGTTTATTGATGAGGTGCGTAGTTTGTACCAGCGAGGAGATCTGCATCCGGACCTACCCGCCATTCGCGCAGTGGGCTACCGTCAGGCATGGGATTATCTGGCGGGTCACATCACTGAAACACAGTTCCGCGAAAATGGCATTGCCGCCACGCGTCAACTGGCCAAACGCCAGCAGACCTGGCTCAGAAGCTGGGCAAACCTGCATTGCTTATATACGCAGGAACCTTTCGATCTGGATAAAGTCACAGAAGCAGCCTTGAAAGTGCTGCAAAATGCCGGCATATAAGTACTACTGGTAACGCCAACACTGTATTTTACGCACTGCACTGACGAGGACTAATGCTATACATTGTGTGCACACATTAGCGAAAGCGGATGTGCTTTAGTTGAAAGCTTTATCAACTGTTTTTTAACTGCCAGCATTTTGGCAAACCTCAATTATCCAAGGAGATTTTTATGTCCAGAGGGCAAAGCTTACAAGACCCTTACCTGAACGTACTTCGTAAAGAGCGCGTTCCTGTATCGATTTATCTGGTGAATGGTATCAAGTTGCAAGGCCAGATCGATTCTTTCGACCAGTTCGTGGTGCTGCTGAAAAATACTGTCAGCCAGATGGTCTACAAACACGCCATTTCTACTGTGGTGCCTTCACGCCCGGTCCGTTTGCCTATCACCAATCCAGCCACACAAGCGGGTGGAGCCCCTGGGCAGACTGGCAATTATGGTCAGGACGGTTTTGACGATGACGATGGCTACAACGATCTGGATAATTGATGCCGCGATCGTTGCTGCTCATCTGACAGAACAGATCCTGTTTGTTTTTTGATCGCCCTGAATCCGGTGAACTGGCTGTGCTGGTTCACCTGGATCTGCACCGACCACACACCCGTGATGATTTGCGCGAATTTGAAGAGCTCGTGCTGTCTGCCGGTGGGGATCCTGTCGCCCTGATCGGTGGTTCACGTATGTCACCCAGCGCCCGCCACTTCGTCGGCAAAGGCAAACTGGAAGAAATCCGCGCAGCCGTACAACAACATTGCGCTCAGCTGGTGATTTTTGATCATGAGCTATCTCCTAGTCAGGAACGCAATCTGGAAAAAGCGCTGGAATGCCGCGTACTCGATCGCACCGGCCTGATTCTCGACATCTTTGCCCAGCGCGCCCGCACCCACGAAGGCAAGTTGCAGGTCGAGCTGGCACAGCTGCAACACATGTCTACCCGACTAGTGCGCGGCTGGACTCACCTTGAACGCCAGAAGGGCGGCATCGGTATGCGGGGCCCTGGGGAAACCCAGCTGGAAACAGACCGCCGCCTGCTACGCGTCCGCATCAAATCCATTCAGGCACGGCTGGAAAAAGTGCGCAGCCAGCGCGAGCAGGGACGACGTGGACGTACACGCAGTGCCACCCCCACTGTTTCTCTCGTCGGCTATACCAATGCTGGCAAATCAACACTGTTCAACACATTAACCCGATCCGATGTCTACGCCGCCAACCAGCTGTTTGCCACGCTGGACCCTACCATGCGCAGGCTGGAACTGCCGGATACCGGCGCTACCGTGCTGGCCGATACGGTGGGCTTCATCCGTCACCTGCCTCACCATCTGGTCGAGTCATTTCGCAGCACACTGGAAGAGGTTACTAACGCAGATTTACTCCTGCATGTCGTGGACGCTGCCAGTGAAGAACGCCCTGAGCAAATTTTTCAGGTGGAAGACGTACTGGAAGATATCGGCGCGGCCGATGTACCCCGCCTGGAAGTGTTCAACAAAATTGACCTGCTGGAGATAGAACCCCGTATTGAACGCGATGATCAGGGGCGCGCCATCCGTGTATGGTTATCGGCACAAACCGGCAGCGGACTGCCATTACTGCTGCAGGCACTGGACGAGCATCTGGCCGGTGAACAGTTTTGCGCTACGCTCACACTAAAACCGGAGCAAGCCCGTTTGCGGGCACGCCTTTTTGCACTACAAGCCATCAATAGCGAACAATTCAATGACGATGGCAGCCAGCGAATCACGATCAGGCTGGCACACAAGGATTGGCAACGCCTGCTGGCAGCCGAGCAGTTGACCAGCGAAGAGCTGTTAGAATCATGCCCTGAATGAAAAACTACATCCATACTGAAATGCGTGACTTTTTCTGGAGAGACTGAATGGCCTGGAATGAACCTGGCAACAACAAACCCGACAACAAGGGCAGCAACCCTTGGGGTGGGCCTCCCAACAACAAGAACGAACTACAGGATTTGTTTGACAAACTCGGTAGTTTTTTTGGTGGCAATAACAACGAATTGCCTACAGGAAAACTCACTGTATTGATTATCGCATTACTCCTGCTGGTATGGGGTGCTCTCGGCTTTTACCAACTCGACGAACAGAAACGCGCCGTTGTACTGCGGCTGGGTGCCTTTCACAGTATTGTCGGCTCCGGCATTCACTGGAATCCGCCCCTGATCGATACTGTAATCACGGAAAATGTTACGCAACAACGCTCCTACACCGCACAGGGGTTAATGTTGACCGAAGATATCAACATTGTGGATGTCAAATTATCGGTGCAGTACAACATCATTGATCTGCAAAAATTTGTGTTGGGCATGCGCAACCCGGAACGCGCATTGGCAGAGGCGACCGACAGCGCTTTGCGCCACGCCGTTGGCAGCACCAAAATGGATGATGTGCTGACTACAGGCCTCGACAAGATTGGCGTGGATGTACGCACACGCTTGCAACAATATCTGGACACTTACCAGACTGGTATTTTTATCACCGCTATCAACGTGGAAAAACCACAACCACCTGCCGCTGTACAAGCTGCCTTTGATGATGTTATCAAAGCGCGCGAAGACGAACAGCGGGTACAAAACGAAGCGCATACGTATGCCAACGGTATCGTTCCTGAGGCACGAGGTCTGGCCAAACGTGTCAACCAGGAAGCACTCGCCTATCGCGATCGTGTAGTCGCACGTGCACAAGGTGAAGCTGCACGTTTTGATGCGTTGCTAACAGAATACCGCAAGGCACCGGACGTTACGCGTGAACGCCTCTACATTGAAACCATGCAGGATATTTATGCAAACAACAGCAAGGTATTGATCGACACATCGAACAGCAACAACATGCTGTATCTACCACTGGACCAACTGCGCAACCGTACTGGCAGCACGGCCGCAACTCCCGACAATCCAACAGGCAAAACATTAACGCCCGCTGAAATAGATGTACTGAATAATCAGTTGGAAGAAAAATTACGCAACAACGCACAGAACAATAGACAAGGTAGCAGCCGCGCGGATTCTGATCGCAATGCAAATTCTGGCCGCAACCGGGAGAACCGCTGATGAATCGTCTGGGAAATATTTTGCTGTCAATACTCGCTGCACTCTGGCTGGCCAGCCAGTTTGTATTTGTTGTCTATGAATTTGAAAAAGTGGTGATGCTGCGCTTTGGTAAACTCGTGCAAGCTGACATTGCACCTGGTTTACATATTCGCATACCGTTTATGGATCAAGTACGTCACTTTGATGGCCGCATCCTGACACTGGATACCCAGGCAGAGCGCTACCCTACTGTAGAAAAAAAATCCGTGATGGTTGACCTGTACGCACACTGGCGAATTGTCGATGTTGCACGTTACTACACCGCCACGGGTGGCGACGAAACGCGCGCAGAATTACTGATTTCCCAGCGCATCAACTCCGGCTTACGCGACCAGTTCGGCGTGCGCACATTACAGGAAGTGGTATCCGGTGAACGCGACAAACTGATGGTAGATATGCGTGACAAACTCACCGCCAGCACACGTGAAGAACTCGGCATTGAGATGGTGGATGTCCGTGTGAAGCGTATCGATTTGCCTGACGAAGTCAGCAGTAATGTATACGACCGCATGAACTCTGAAAGAGCGCAGGAAGCGCGCAAACACCGTTCAGAAGGTATCGAAATTGCTGAAGGGATACGTGCGGATGCTGATCGCCAGAAAATCGTGCTGGAAGCCGAGGCGTATCGCGATGCAGAAAAACTGCGCGGCCAGGGTGATGCGGAATCCACAGCTATTTATGCAGCAGCTTTCAGCAAAGATACAGAGTTCTACAATTTCACCCGCAGTTTACAGGCTTATCGCGGCAGTTTTGATGGCAGGGGCGATCTGTTGGTGCTCAATCCTGACAATGCATTTTTCCACTACCTGAAAAATCCTGATGCAAAAAATCATTAATGCCAAACATGTATTGGTGACAGCCTTGTTGCTGGCTTCCTGCAATGTTTTTGCCGTGCCCGATATCCGGGTAAACGGGCTGATGTCTGATCAGGCCGTGGTCACCATCGATGGCAAACAACACATTATGAAAGTGGGCAAACCCAGTGCTGAAGGCGTGAGCCTGCTATCTGCGGACAAACAAAAAGCTGTATTTGAATGGCAGGGCGAGCACTTTGAACGCACGCTGGATAAACAGATCACCAGTAATTTCTCTGCACCCACTGAAAAAAACGAAGTGCGTATTGAACGTGGGCGCAATGACCACTTTTTTATCCCGGGCCAGATTAATGGCCGTTCAGTCAATTTCATGGTGGACACCGGCGCTTTTGCCATTGCCATGAATCCCGCCGAGGCTGATCGCATCGGGTTGGACTGGCGCAAGGGTGAACGCTTCACGGCGAGCACGGCTGGAGGCGGCGCTCCCGGTTACGAAGTGGTACTGAGCACCGTATCAGTGGGAGATATCACCATCCACAATGTCAAAGCTGCCGTTATCGTGGCTGAAGGCAGCTCTGACATACTGTTGGGTATGAGTTTTCTGTCCCAGACGGAAATGCACGAAGACCACAATGCACTCGTGCTGCGTAAAAAATATTGATAACGCCCCAAAAATGACAAATCAGCGTAAAATGCGCGCCCCATGCTGAGGGTTCTTCCGTGCCGTTCCGTTTTATAGCCTCTTCCAGACTGCCGACCACCTGGGGTGAATTTGTCATCCACGGGTTTGAAGATGCTGATACCGGCGAAGAGCATGTCGCACTGACCATAGGCGATGTCGCCGATGGACAACCCGTACTAAGCCGGATCCACTCCGAATGCCTGACAGGTGATGTGCTGCACAGCCTGCGCTGTGACTGCGGCGCCCAGCTGGATGCTGCCATGCAAGCCATTGCACATGAGGGGCGCGGCATTTTGTTGTACCTGCGCCAGGAAGGACGCGGTATCGGGCTGGTCAACAAGATTCGTGCGTACCAGTTACAAGATCAAGGGGCGGATACGGTACAGGCCAACGAACAGCTGGGATTTGAAGCTGATATGCGCCAGTACGATATGTTGAAAACCATGCTGGATCATTTAGGCATAGCCTCATTGCGACTGATGACCAACAACCCGCGCAAACTGCAAGCACTTGACGATATGGGCATCCTGGTAGTGGATCGTATTCCATTGCAAACAGCTGCAAACCCGCACAACCAGCACTATCTAGCCACCAAGGCCAATAAACTCGGCCACATGCTGCCACCACGTTAACCGCGGTCAGCTGGAGAGATCTCCCATGCAAATTTGTCAGCGCGTCATCGATTTGCGTCAACGCCTCCGTAGCGAACGCGCCGCCGGCAAGCGTATTGCTTTTGTTCCTACCATGGGTAATCTGCACGAAGGCCATTTGCAGTTGATCCGCCTTGCCAAACAGCATGCCGATTTTGTGGTCGCCAGTATTTTCGTGAACCCACTGCAATTCGGCCTCAATGAGGATTGGGAGCAGTACCCTCGTACACTGGAAAGTGACAGCGCCATGCTGATTGCCGAAGGCTGCGACTTGCTGTTCTGTCCGACCGAGCACGACATGTACCCGAATGGCATGGAAACCCAGACCAAGGTGGAAGTGCCCACCATGACCAACATCCTCTGTGGCGCTTCGCGGCCCGGGCATTTTCTGGGCGTAACTACCGTGGTGGCCAAACTGTTCAATATGGTGCAACCCGACACGGCTATTTTTGGCATCAAGGATTACCAGCAACTGGCAGTGATTCGCCGCATGGTGGAAGACCTGTGCATTCCGATACAGATCGTGGCAGCACCTATTGCCCGTGCTGACGATGGCCTGGCACTCAGTTCGCGCAATGGCTATCTGACTGCTGAAGAGCGCCCCCGCGCTGTGGCACTGCATCAAATACTTAGTCAAGCTCGGGATGCTTTGGTCGCAGGCAGGCGTGATTTTATTGGCATCGAACAAGAAGCTCTGCAACTCATTGAAAAATCAGGCATTCGACCCGATTATTTTTCCATCAGGCAAGCCAAGACACTGGAAATGGCCGCCCCGGGCGATACAGACCTGGTGTTATTGGGAGCCATTTATCTCGGAAAGACACGTCTGATAGATAATGTCACCGTCCAGATTTAGCGTTACGATAGATACAAATGCACACGCGGAGGCAAAGCGATGCAAACGGTTATGTTGAAAGGCAAGCTACACCAGGCTCGTGTTACCCACGCTGAGCTGGAGTATGACGGTTCTTGCGCCATTGATAACAATCTGGTGAAACTGGCCGGGTTGCGCGAGTTTGAACAAATCCAGATCTATAACATTACTAATGGTGAACGCTTCACTACCTATGTGATTCTGGCAGAAGCAGGCTCTGGCGTTATCTCCATCAACGGTGCAGCTGCACACAAAGCCAAACCCGGTGACCGCATCATTATCTGCGCCTATGGCAATTACAGTGAGCAAGAACTGCTGAATCACAATCCCAAGCTGGTGTATCTGGATCAGAATAATCAGGTGGTGCGCACCACCAACACAATTCCTGTTCAGGCAGCCTGAACAACGCTTTACAACAAAAGCCGGCCTTCGGGTCGGCTTTTGCATTTCTGCCAGAACCATACAGAAAAAGACGCACAGAGACCATAAATGTTGGAAATTAATCCGCTACTGAATCTGATCAAAGACCTTCGCGAGCGCACTGATGCGTTGAGGGGGTATCTTTGACTACGCCAACAAGAAAGATCGCCTGACGGAAGTTGAGCTGGAGCTGGGCGATTCAAAAGTCTGGGACAAACCGGAACGTGCGCAAGAACTGGGGCGCGAACGCGCAGCACTGGAATCCGTAGTGGGCACACTGGAAGACATGGAAACCGGCTTGAATGATGTGGCCGATCTATTGGAAATGGCTGCCGCTGAAGACGATACCGATACAGCCACTGCCGTTGAAAACGATCTCGACGCACTGCGCAAGAAACTGGAAGAGCTGGAATTCCGTCGCATGTTTTCCGGTGAAATGGATCCTAACAATTGCTTTCTCGACATTCAGGCAGGTTCCGGCGGCACCGAAGCGCAAGACTGGGCAGAAATGTTGCTGCGCATGTATTTACGCTGGGGCGATGCCAAAGGTTTCAAAACCGAATTGATCGAAGCATCTGCTGGTGATGTGGCTGGTATCAAATCTGCCACCATCAGTTTTCAGGGTGAATATGCTTACGGTTGGCTGCGCACAGAAACCGGCGTACATCGCCTGGTGCGCAAATCGCCATTTGATTCCGGCAACCGTCGCCACACATCTTTTTCTTCAGTATTTGTGTCGCCAGAAATTGATGACAAAATTCTTATCGACATCAATCCAGCTGATCTGAAAACCGATGTCTATCGCGCATCCGGTGCCGGTGGTCAGCACGTCAACAAAACAGAGTCCGCAGTACGGATCACACACGTACCCAGTGGCATTATTGTGCAATGCCAGAATCAGCGCTCACAGCATGCCAACCGCGACTTCGCCATGAAACAATTGGCTGCAAAGCTGTATGAAATGGAAATGCAGAAACGCCGTGAAAAAGCGCAGCTGGTAGAAGACAATAAAGCCGACGTAGGCTGGGGCAGCCAGATTCGCTCTTATGTGCTAGACGATGCGCGCATTAAAGATTTACGCACCGGTGTAGAAACACGCAACACACAAGGCGTATTGGACGGCGATCTCGACAAATTTATTGAAGCCAGTTTAAAAAGCGGACTATAAAACTATTTGGATTGAACGACATGACTGATGAAAAAAACACTCAGCCGGAAGAGAACAAACTGATCGCCGAACGCCGTGCAAAACTCAGCGCTATTCGTGCTCAGGGTTCAGCCTTCCCCAATGATTTTCGCCCGGATAGCCTCGCAAAAAACCTGCAAACCGAACTCGGTGAAAAAACCAAGGAAGAACTGGAAACCCTGCATCGTGTCGCGTCAGTAGCAGGCCGCATCATGGCCAAACGCGGCCCGTTTCTTGTCTTGCAAGATGTTGGCGGTCGCATCCAACTCTATATCGATAAATCACACACACAAGCAGAAGAAGTAAAAAGCTGGGATATTGGCGATATCGTTGGCGCCACCGGCCCGGTACACAAATCCGGCAAAGGTGACCTGTATGTGATGATAGAGAAAACACAACTGCTAACAAAATCACTGCGCCCATTGCCTGATAAATGGCACGGCCTGTCTGATACAGAAATGCGTTATCGCCAGCGCTATGTGGATCTTATCGTCAATGATGACGTGAAACGCGTATTTCGCATTCGCTCTACTGTCATCGATGCCATCCGTGATTACCTGACAGATCGCAATTTCCTTGAAGTAGAAACACCGATGATGCAGGTGATTCCCGGTGGCGCTACTGCAAAACCTTTTGTCACTTATCACAATGCGCTCGATCAGCAAATGTATTTGCGCATCGCACCAGAGCTGTATCTGAAACGGTTAGTGGTTGGCGGTTTTGACCGGGTGTTTGAAATCAACCGCAACTTCCGCAACGAAGGCTTGTCTACGCGCCACAACCCGGAATTCACTATGCTGGAATTCTATCAAGCGTATGCGGATTACCGTGATTTGATGGATCTGACCGAAGACATGCTGCGTTATGTGGCTAAACGTGCATTAGGCAGCGCACAATTTATCAACACCGTGCGCAACGATGCCGGTGAAGTGATTGAAACCCGTGAATACGATTTTGAAAAGCCGTTTACCCGCTTGAGCGTGTTTGATTCTATCCTGCATTTCAATCAGGACATCAAAGCTGAAACACTACAAACGCTGGAAGGCGCGCAGGCCATTGCCAAACAACTGGGCATTCCGCTGAAAAGCTCCTACGGTCTCGGCAAAATACAGATCGAGATATTTGAAAAAACCGTCGAACATCGCCTGATGCAACCGACATTTATTACCGAATATCCAACAGAAGTTTCACCGCTAGCACGCCGCAGTGACACCAATCCTTTTGTTACTGACCGCTTTGAGTTTTTTGTTGGCGGACGTGAACTTGCCAATGGTTTTTCCGAGCTAAATGACGCAGAAGATCAGGCTGAACGCTTCAATAAACAAGTTGAAGATAAAGACGCAGGTGACGATGAAGCCATGCATTTTGATGCCGACTATATCGCCGCACTGGAATACGGTTTGCCGCCCACTGCCGGTGAAGGCATAGGCATCGACAGACTGGTCATGTTGTTAACCGACTCACCATCGATTCGCGACGTGGTACTGTTCCCGCATATGCGTCCACAACAAAATTAATCCTGAAAATATGAACGGCATCAAACTTGATCCCGAATGGTTGCAGTTACTGCAAGCCGAGTTTGATGCACCGTATATGCAACAACTGCGCGCATTTCTGGCGACAGAAAAAGCCGCCGGAAAAACCATTTATCCGCCAGGCTCCCTATGGTTCAATGCACTGAATCACACGCCCTTCTCAAAAGTGAAAGTAGTCATTATTGGACAGGATCCCTACCACGGCCCACATCAGGCACACGGCCTGTGTTTTTCTGTGCTGGAAGGTATTCAGCCGCCGCCGTCGCTAGTGAATATTTTTTCTGAAATCAAACGCGACCTCGGCATCAATCCACCATCGCATGGCAATCTCACAGCATGGGCCGATCAAGGCGTACTGCTGATGAATGCCGTGCTGACCGTTGAACAAAACAAAGCCGGCGCACACCAGGGAAAGGGCTGGGAAACATTTACAGATCGGGTGATTGAACTGCTCAACGAGCAGCGTGAACATCTGGTTTTTTTGTTATGGGGCAGCTATGCGCAGAAAAAAGGCGCATTGATAGACAGGAACAAACATCTGGTACTGGCATCACCGCATCCGTCACCATTATCTGCCTATCGCGGTTTCATCGGCAACGCACACTTTTCACAGACAAATGCTTATTTGCAGGCAAATGGACTCAAGGCGATTAACTGGCAATTGCCGTGAAATTATGGATAAAACTTTCTATTTATTCTGCAAGAGAACTGATCAGCTTTTTTATCAGCTCAAAATCGGATTCAGACACATCGATAATTTGACAACCTGACCAATAGGCCGACGTACTGGCAGACTGCGCAGGACTACTCCAGAGGCAATCAACACCCAACGGAATGTCATGCACGCCTCCATCCAGACCTGGCAACACACTTTCCGCAATAGTCAAAGACAACTGATAAATACAGTCCGCATGCAGCGGCGTGCTATTCACTAGCATCAACCCTTCCAGCGAAAGATTGGCCACAGTACCCACTGATTGCCCGGTTGCTTTGTCGATAACATGCACCGCATTTCTCAGGCTGTGTCGCTCATGTTTGCGGCGACTAGTAAAATCTTGTGATTCTATCGCGTCCATTCTGATCTCCTGATTAATGCACCACAACAGCCTTGAGACGTGCAAAAACATTTTCCAGAGCACGTTCAAAAAATGGCTTGCCAGAATCCGCCAACATCCGCGCCTGACTGGTCAGGATCATGCGCGAAATCTCGAGACCACTTTTCATGGCAACTTGCTTGCCTGTACGATCCACCAACATATAGTGCGATGTTTTTGCATTGAACCATGCAATTCTGGCCCGCAAATTTTCGTAGTTATCAAGATGATCAAACTCTATCCACGTGCCAAAGGCAACACGGCTCAGTGTATTCATCATTTCTTTCTCATCTGAGCTTAAAGACTCCATGTCAATATCTTCTTGTTCCAGATCTACACTGACCTCTGCTTCCATTTCTGCACGTTTTTCTGCAGTGGCCGGCTCAGCAACAAGGCTTTGCAATACCAGCATCTGTGACTTACTCAATGCATCAAGCAACTTGTTACTCTTGGCTTGATCGTGGGCAATGGTCTCCAGTCCAGCCTGAACACGAGCCTGCAGAGAATCCTGAATCAGCATTAAACGATTACGTTCATTCAGATCCGGTTTTTCCTGAACGCTCCATACAATCTCGTCGATGGTATCAATGCCTTCCTGCCATTGACTTGATTCCTCACCATGTCGCAACAGTGTAAATGTCAGGTAATCCGACCAGGGATGCAGCAGCAACACAATAATATGCGAAGGCAAATCATAGCCATCCATGCGTTTGCGAACTTCCAGAAGAACGCGCCGTTTGACTTCACGTAAGCGATCTTCACCTTCGGCTTTTTCACGCGCCCGACGTTCCATCACTTCAATATTGTGTTCAACCTTCTGGTTGAACTCCCTCATCTCCACCAGCAATTCATCAAATACAACAATGTCACTATGGAAATCTGTCAGCACCCTGCGAATGACTGATTTGATTTTGGGGAATACTTTAAACTGGCTGTCGCCATCACTGTTGACCCAGCGCGTGCCTGCTTCGGCAAGGCAGTTCAATAACTGACGTGAAGAATGTTCCGGATTTTCAAACAGTTTTTTATCAATAAACGCCGCTTTCAAATAAGGTGTATGCAAATAACTGAGAACAGCTTTCACCGAATCCGGTAATTGCTTATCGCCCAGCATGTACTCAAAAATCATACCGACAAGATCAATAGTGCGACCATCATCATCTGCAAGGCGCTTATCATCGCCAATCTGCTCGCGTAATTGCTGGGTCACACCCTGAAACTGTTGGACAGTCATGGCGGGCGGAACGATACCTTGATCCATCACTTCTGCATGCTGTTCTTGTGACACTCTGGCTAACGCCGTTACCACTTCATTTTGCGAACACATAGCCAATGCTGCATTGCCCTGAGCAGCATAAGCCGGCTGGCTAAAAAAACTGGGTTGATAGTTGCCACCTGACGTTCTGTTAAGCGCCGCAGTGGGCGTGCCGGAAGGCGGTGGCTGCTGATCGGCGCTGGCTCCCTGCAGCCCACAAATGTCAGCATACAACTGGCGTTGTGCAGCATTGGATTCTATCTGCTCAGGCGTTTGTGGCACCTCGGGCTCAACCCGTTTTGAAGTATCTGTAGCACCGTCTGACTTGGTTGCGTCTTTCTGCTGTTTTTTGGCTGATGTTTTCTGTGGGGCCTGCGAACCGGTCCCTGCACCAAAACGCAAATTAGGCAGAACGCCCTGCTTGACCAGATAGTCATTAGCTTCCTTGTAAAACTCTCCCAGATTTTCCAGCAGCAATTTTTCAAATACACGAAAAAAGAGCACAGCAAAGCGGACATCCAGTTTCAGAATGCTGATTTCAGCCTGCAATGCCCCAGCAAACTGGTAAGCCCCTAATGGGTTGCCATCTTCGGCCAGTTTGCGTCCGCCTCTCAGCATGGCCAGACGTTGGTTAAGGAAAAACAATTCTTCAGAAAAACGGGTCTCCGCCCTGCGCGCCAAAGAGGAGGTCGCCAGATCCTGCTCCAGTTCTTCATCCGCCATCAACGAGAGATCACGCGACATATCTTGTTTGGAGGTGTCTTTCCCTCCCAGTGCACCACGTTGGAATGCTTGAAAACCAGCCGCCAGATGCCTTTTGAAAGCCATTAATAATGTCGCTTTCTGGCGCTTCAGTTCACGGGCCAGCTGCAATAAACGCCATTGTTCTTCATTGTTTTTAGCAGCATCGGACATCTCCATAAGCCGACTTTCCATCGCCTGGAGAAACAACTCATGCGTTTTGTCACCGAACCGGATAGTCAGATTTTGTAGTGCGAAAAGATGCTTTGTGTTCCCAGTATCCATGCAAGTAAACCCATCCGCTCATCAGTGAAATGATCTTTGCGCCGAAGGAGCAGCCGTTAAAGGACTGCAGGCAAAAAATAGAACTGCGTCACATTATAGAGTCCGTCACCCAACACCGCAGCCGCTCAGTACACGAAAACCCTGCATATAGTGTGATATAGATCACAGTTTGGCATTTGTCACGCTGACAAACCAAACAAACCGACTATGCAAGCCATTGCAACCATCCAGACCACACTGCGCAATGTGGCTTTGTCCAACACATACATCAGACCATACACCAGGCGGCACACCACAAAACCTCCCGCCAGCACGTTGACTGTAGCCTGGGCGGCGCCAACTCTTTCGGCCAACAGCACTGCAGCCACAAACAGCGGATAGGTTTCGTGGCCGTTTTGCACGGCCCAATACGCCCGTTTGCGCGCACCAGCAAGATGCTCCATATACTCGCGAGGTTTGGCGTTGTCAAAATCCTTACTGGCTTTTGCATACAGTGTGAATATGAAGGGGACAACCAGACCTGCTGCGAATATGCACCAGTCTGCAATGGTCAACACCGTGGGCATAGTAAAACTCCTGATTCAGTTAATGAAAAAATCGAACCCAAGCAATGAGGCCCCACACTACCAGAACCTGCATCAATGCAACAAACACTGCAGCTGATCCAATGTCTTTGGCGCGTGCTGCCAATGGATGAATATCGGGACTTGCCAGATCAACCACCGCCTCTATGGCAGAATTGAGCAACTCAGTAATCAATACCACCAGACAGCTCGCCAACAACACAGCAGTTTCAATGGCTGTTTGCCCTAACCAGAAAGCAGCAGGTGCAAGCAGCAGCAGCAAAAGAATTTCTTCACGAAAAGCGGCTTCATACTGCCATGCCTGCTGGAAGCCTGACCAGGAATACCCTGCCGCTGCCACGACACGAGCGAATCCCTTGCGACCCGGCTTGGATGGTGTCAGCGCTGCATTCGGATCAGACTTCATCATTCAGATACCTCGTTAGCGTCACCCAGTTTGTGATCCATATCGAGTGCCGGTTGATCCGCAACAGGGCGCCCGACAACCCGTGCGGGCACACCGGCAACCGTTGTATGCGGAGGAACATCTGTTAACACCACGCTACCACCACCCACTTTTGCACCTTCGCCAATTTCTACCGGACCAAGAATCTTCGCGCCGGCGGCCAATAAAACTCCTCGGCGAATCAGCGGATGACGACGGCATCCGCGAGCAATACCACTACCACCCAGTGTGACTTCGTGCAGCATGGATACATCATCTTCAATCACTGCTGTTTCCCCGATGACGACACCCGTTGCATGATCAATCAAGATGCCACCACCAATCACAGCGGCGGGATGAATATCCACTGCAAAAACTTCACTCATACGGTTTTGTACATGCAGGGCCAATATGCGTCGATCCTGCTGCCATAACCAGTGTGCGACACGGTACGACTGCAAGGCATGAAACCCCTTGAAATACAGCACGGGCATCAGATAGTAATCGCAAGCTGCATCACGCTCGTAACAAGCCACAATATCGCGACACATATTTCGCATGATCGATGGATCTTGCTGCAATGCATTCAGAAATACTTCACGCAACAATAACGCTGGTGCAGTACTACTATCCAGTAAATTGGCGAGATGAAAGCTGATCGCTTCAGCCAGACTCTGGTGATGCAGAATAGTGCTATGGATATGGCTCGCGAGCACTGCTTCCTGTGCCGCTACGGTTTGAGCCTCCCGGCGAAGTATCTGCCACAGAGCATCGGGATCAAGTGCCATTTGCATCAGTGCTCCTGCTGTTGAGAAATTCGCATATGAATTGAAGTCATTACTGCCGGTAATTCTGACATACGGGTAAAGACCTGTGTATCAGCAGAAATCACGTGTTGCTCTCCGAAAGCACAAACATGCATCCCTGCCGCCAGCGCCGCCTCCACACCGTGGCGTGAATCTTCAATCACGATACAACACGCCGGCTGATAATCCTGTACCCGTGCCGCATGCAGAAAAAGATCCGGAGCCGGCTTTCCTCGCTGCACTTCACTGGCACTGAAAATCCTGTCTGCAAAGTAATGCTGCAATCCCGTTCTTCCCAGAGTTAAGGCCATCTTTTCATGACTGCCGCTGGAGGCGACACAGCACGGCCACCGCTGTTCCCGCAAAAATTCCAGCACATCGACAACACCAGGTACCGGTTCCAATTCTTCAGAGAAACGTGCGAATGTTTCTCTCTGCAAGTGCAGAAAAAAATTTTCCGGCAACAACGCGGCTGATTCCTGCTCAATCAATCCTTTGCAGCTCGCTAACGATAAACCGGTAAAACGCGTCAGACATTCCTGCTGTGTATACGGAAAACCTGCCAATACCAGATGTTCGGAAAAGACAGTGCTGGCAATATCCTCACTATCAACCAGCACACCATCGCAATCAAAAATAACCAGCGGTTTCACACACGTCCATCGTACTTCACCAGCACATAGCGATGAAATATGTCATGCCAATGAAAATAAATGCGTTCTTTTAGCGCGATATCCTGCGTCATGATCCAGTCGATCAACCTTCCCTCATCAAGCAGCGCCTCATAACGCGCAGCCACCGGACGACAGGAAAGATGCCAGCGTTCCGGTGCAATACCGCCGTGATCCTCGGTATACGGCCTGAAAAATACCGCTTCCTTTTCTTGCAACACGCCATCGAGCCAAGTATGCAATGCCGCAAATGGGCCACAACCTGTGCATTCATCGTTTGTGAGCTGCACGGCATAATCCGGCGCCACAGCGGCGGCATCAAATACATCAAAATCGGTACCCCAGTGATGGCGGGAACACCCGGGAATAGCCGACCAGCGCAGTATGGCAAACAATAAGGCATCCTCAGATAATGCTGTAATATCCATGGAGTGTCCGTGCTTATCCAACACGGACCGCTGGCCTGTTGCCTTCCCATTCCAGATGAATAATTGTCGTTCAAATCCACGCCATGCGCTGGCCATCTGTAAAGCAAAACCCGCGATACGGGCTCGTTCTGCCAAAGCACTCCAATGTACTGAAACATCCTTGTGCAGTAAAAAAGCCCCTTTTTCGCACACAGGCATCAAAGCATCCGACGTTTGGCCTGTCAGTGCTTGCCAATACTCATCCGTCACTTTTTGCTCTCCACTGCCAACCTGTTCACATTGCACATTACTATATGCGGGGTATTATAATCTGCCGCCGGGTCTACCAGCTGCAAGTAATTTGAATGCCCTCATCGAGCTACGATACGTGACAGAAGATAAAAAACTGATTGAACTGAAAAATATTGGCGCGTCCACTGTCAATATCCTGAATTCAATAGGTATTCACTCGCAACGGGAATTAAAAGCCATTGGCTCGGCTCAAGCTTATCGCCGCATTCGACAACAAGGCGTCCACGTATCCCGCGCCTTGTTATATGCCATGGAAGGTGCGCTGCTGGATATTCCATGGCAATCTCTTGATTCCGCTTTAAAAGCCCAGTTAGTGCAAATGGCCGAGAGGATTTATCAAGAAGAAACCGAGTCAGAGAAACTGACTCAGCAGGAAGAATAATCAGCTCGTCTCTACCCGGATAGCATTACAGCGTTTACAACGGTACTGCGTCACCAACCTTCCGCTTTTTACATCAAAACTGCTTTCCTTGACCACTTCCCAGCTGTGAAAACCATTACCGCACAACGTGGATTGCTTACCCTTTTTCTGTAGCAGCGCCTTCTTATGCTTGACCAGTGATACAACATCATTCATACAGAGCCACTCACGCCGTTGCCTGCCGCTGACTGATCTGTTGCCCGCGCCAGAAAAAATCCACCGCCCACAATTTCTGCTGTCTGCTATAAGCTTGCCATAACACGGAAAATGTTTGCTGTCTGACTGGATGCACTCCGGTGGGCGCAATTTCTGCCAGCGGCAAAAGAACAAAGGCATTCTCCAGAATTTCAGCGCGCGGCAATGTAATACCATCAACCGTATCTGCGCATTGATCGTACATCAGGATATCAATGTCCAGCGTACGGGCAGAAAACCGTTCTTGTCCGCGATTGCGGCCATTATCATGTTCAATCTCGCGCAAACAGGCAGACAGTTCACCCACAGACATAGCTGTATCAAAACCTGCCACCAGATTGAAAAAATGATCTCCTGAAAAACCGACAGCCTCACTTTCATAGACTGAGGAAACCTCAAGGCCAGAAAAATTTTTAGCCAACGCATCCAGCGATGCAACAATATGCCTTTCGCGATCAATATTACTACCGATGCTGACGTAAACTTTTGCCACAATTATTCCTTGATAGCGATTACTTTTCGCCACGTTCAATCACAAGTCCGACATCCTGCGCGCCGCGCAACGCACCGGGTTTACTCACCCGCAAACGCAACCAGCTGACATTAAATTCTTCGCGCACAATATTGGCTACGGCTTCCGCCAGGGCTTCAATCAACTGAAAGTGATTCTCACTGACAAACTGGATCAGGCGTTTGGAAATAGTTTTGTAGTCCAGCGCGTCTTTGATGTCATCACTCGTTGCAGCAGCGCGAATATCCGTAGCCATTTCCAGATCCAGGCTAACGGTTTGCAACACTTCACGCTCCCAGTCAAAAATGCCGATGATGGTCTCGATACGCAAATCGCGAATGTAGACAATATCCATCATAAAAATTGAGCTCCTGAATTAAATAGCTGGCAGCGTATCAAGCGGCCAACGTGCATGTGCATTGATATCCAGCGGCTCGTATTGGCCTGCCAACAAACGCTGGCAGCCAGCGTAGGCAATCATCGCACCGTTGTCGGTACAGAACGCAGGGCGCGGATAAAACACTGTCGCCTTGCCAAGCAGTGCCTGCTGTAATTTTTCCCGCAAACGTTTATTGGCGCTCACGCCACCGGCGATCACCAGTTGCGTCATACCGGTTTGTTCAATAGCACGCTTGCATTTGATGGCCAGCGTATCCACCACCGCTTCCTGGAATGCCCAGGCAATATCTGCCGATGTTTGCGCATCCGGCAACCCGTTAGCACCGGCATGCTTATTGATTGTCGTCAGGGCAAATGTTTTTAATCCACTGAAACTGAAATCGAGGCCAGGGCGATCAGTCATCGGGCGTGGGAAAATAAAACGTTCGGGATTGCCCTGCTCGGCCAGACGGCTGATCTGTGGGCCGCCGGGATAATCCAGATCCAGCAGCTTGGCTGTTTTATCGAACGCTTCACCAGCGGCATCATCCAGCGATTCACCTAATAGTGTGTACTGACCAATACCGGCTACCGACACCAGTTGCGTATGACCGCCCGATACCAGCAGCGCAACAAAAGGAAACGAAGGCGCGGGACTTTCCAGCATGGGAGCGAGCAAATGCCCTTCCATATGGTGCACACCGATGGCCGGTACTTTCCAGGCCCAGGCCAATGTGCGTCCAAACGTGGCGCCGACCAGCAATGCACCGAGCAAACCCGGACCTGCAGTGTAGGCGATGCCGTCGATATCCGTCTTGGTGCAACCAGCTTTGGCCAGCACATCCTCAATCATCGGTAGCAATTTGCGCACGTGATCACGTGAAGCCAGCTCCGGCACCACGCCACCGTATTCATTGTGGATATCAATCTGGCTGTGCAGGGCTTCTGCCAGCAAACCGCGCTCGCTGTCATAGACGGCAACGCCAGTTTCATCACAGGAGGTTTCTATTCCCAGTACGTGCATGGAAAATCATCATGTAGAACAGACCGGCATGATAGACCGCCACCCGCAAGTGGTCTATGTACCTGTAGTTGTAATGCCCTGCCCTATCCCCTAGAATTGCCGCCCCGTTTGTCGACCTGCCCGATTTATGATGGCCAGAGTCAACAGACCCCTTGCCTCACCGCCGTTTCCCCTTGCGGAACGTTCGGGAGGCTTAACCCGTAAGGAGTCATCAATGAGACATTACGAAGTCGTATTTCTGGTTCACCCGGACCAGTCCGAGCAAGTGCCCGGTATGGTAGAGCGCTATAAAGGTTCTATCGAAGCCAGCGGCGGAAAAATCCACCGCCTGGAAGATTGGGGTCGTCGCCAACTGGCTTACCCGATCGAAGATATCCATAAAGCGCATTACATCCTGATGAACATCGAGTGCGGCCAACAAGCGCTGGATGAACTGTCTACCAACTTCCGTTACAACGATGCGGTGTTGCGTAACATGGTGATGCGTCGCGATGAAGCAGTCACTGCTGAATCATCCATCATGAAAGCCGAAAACGAAGACCGTCGTCGCAAAGCGGAACAGCCAAGCCGCCCTCCCCGCGAAGAATCCATCCAGGAAGACACTGACGCTGATGACGACCTCAGCGACAGCGACGATAACGCCTAAGGCCGAGGAGCGAATTTATGTCACGTCAACAACAGCAATTCCGTCGCCGCAAATTTTGCCGCTTCACTGCCGAAAAAACTGTCGAAATCGATTACAAAGATATCGAGATGCTCAAAGGCTATATCACTGAGACCGGCAAGATTGTACCTAGCCGCATCACAGGCACCAGCGCAAAATATCAGCGCCAGTTGTCAGCAGCCATCAAGCGTGCGCGCTTCCTGTCTCTGCTGCCTTACACCGATCAGCACTTCAAATAAGGGGCAGGCACATGCAAGTTATTCTGCTGGATAAAGTAGGTCGCCTCGGCAACGTAGGCACACAAGTTAACGTGAAGCCGGGCTTTGCCCGTAACTTCCTGATCCCGTTTGGCAAAGCCGTACCCGCCACTGCAAAGAACGTTGCTGAATTTGATGCACGTCGCGCAGAACTGGAAGCTGCCGCCGCCGCCAAACTGGCTGAAGCACAGAAACGCGCTGAAGTGCTGGCTACTGTCAGCGTTACCATTGCTACGCACGCTGGCGACGAAGGCAAGCTATTCGGCTCTATCGGCACACGCGATATCGCTGATGCACTGAGCAAAGCTGGCCATGCTACTACCAAAGCTGAAGTCCGCATGCCGGCTGGTCCTATCCGCGAAATCGGTGAGTTCCAGATCGACATCCAGTTGCACAGCGATGTGATGCAAGCCGTCAAGGTTATTGTCATCGCAGAGTAATACTGGGCTGATGCGATTTGTTGTATAAAGACAGGCACTCTAGGGTGCCTGTTTTGTTTTGAGGGATGCACTTTTGATGACCACCACTGACAGCCTGCGTGTACCACCGCACTCGTTGGAAGCCGAGCAAGCGGTGTTGGGTGGCCTGTTGCTGGATCACCAGTCATTTGATCAGGTGCTGGAAGTTTTGCAGGCGCGTGACTTCTACAGTCCGGATAACCGCCTAATCTTTAGCGCAATGGCGCGCCTGTCTGACGCCGGCAAACCCATCGATATCATCACTGTTTCCGAGTTACTGGAACAGGATAGTGAACTCGAAAGAATCGGCGGCATTGCGCTTCTAGCGGAACTTGCACACCAGACGCCCGGCACCAGCAACCTGCTGACCTACGCACAGATTGTGCGTGAACGTGCCATGCTGCGGCAGTTGATCCGCACTGCCCACGATGTTGCCGACACCGGCTACGCCACTGAAGGTCGCAGCAGCGACGAACTGCTGGCACAAGCAGAACAACTGTTTGCCAATATTGCTGATCAGCGGCCTGCAGATAGCGGCATCGAAGCACTCGATCCGCTGCTGAAAAATACACTGCAACGCATCGACGAAATGGCGCAATCCGACAGCAGCATTACCGGCCTGTCCACGGGTTATTACGCGCTGGATGACAAAACTTCCGGCTGGCAAAAATCCGATCTGGTGATTGTTGCCGCGCGTCCTTCCATGGGTAAAACCACGTTTGCGATGAACACCGTTGAACATGCTGTGTTGCATCAGGATAAACCCGTCATTGTCTTCAGTATGGAAAT
>DATIDQ010000110.1:0-4400 GCA_035456205.1 Pseudomonadales bacterium | reverse complement strand
ATGTGGCTCCGTGTAGCGGTTGTTGCCGAGGGTAAAAACATCCGGCTTATAGCACGAATTCAGTGATTCGATTATTACAGACCAGCACCCATATAGCCATGCGCCGATTGACAGTCCCCAATCCTGCCAGTAGAGTTCGCGCCCTGAGCCCAGATGGCGGAATGGTAGACGCGCTAGCTTCAGGTGTTAGTGACTTATGGTCGTGGAGGTTCAAGTCCTCTTCTGGGCACCACAACAGGGGTTCACCATAACCCGCGATAACCCGCTTCGGCGGGTTTTTTGTACGTGTCGATCGGTGATGTCGTAGCCATCTTTCACCGTTACAATGCTCGTTCCTCTATCGAGGTTTTGCCATGAGCGATAACAATAATACAACAGGCATTTCGCTTTTTTTCCCCGTTTATAACGACGAGCGAACTGTACGAAAAGTGTGTGAAAAATCGCTGCAGGTGTTGGCAGAGCTGTCCGATGTTTATGAGCTGATCATCATCAATGATTGTAGCCCGGATGGCGCTGGAGCAATCGCTGATGAAGTGGCCAGGGAAAATCCGGGCAAAGTGCGTGTGATACATCACGAGCGCACCCTGGGTTATGGCATGGCGCTGCGATCAGGATTTGATGCTGCACAGTATGAATGGATATGTTTCACGGATGGTGATGACGAATACGATGTGTTTGATTTTAAGAAACTGTTCAAACTGAAAGATTTCTACGATCTCATTATTACTTTCCGGTATGTGCGCCTCTACAGTAGCAGCCGGGTATTGATTTCCAGCATATACAATATGTGTTTGCGGTTTCTCTTTCGCAGTCCGTACAGGGATATTTCCACAGGTTTGCGTATGGTACGCAAGAGTCTGATCCGGGAGTTGCCGCTGGAATCTGTCAGCTCGTTTATAGGAGCAGAGCTCACTATCAAAACCATGTTGAAAGGTTATCGCGTGGGCGAGGTGGGTATACAAACATTTCCCAGGGAGTTTGGTACGGGGTCCTCCACATCAATAAAAAATATCATTCTTACGATTCGAGAAATGCTCAAGATACATCGAAAGATTTTTTCTGAAAATTATGATTTGCCTGAAGGGCGAGGCCGCTAGCGCGATGCTCAAGGTTTTTTCATCCAGGCAGTTTGTTTATTTTTTAATAGTTGGATTGGTGTCTGCATCCACTAATTTTGGTAGTCGGCTAATTTATAGCCACTGGGTTGAATTTTCTGAAGCGGTTATTTTTGCTTATATAACGGGAATGATCGCCGCTTTTACATTGAACAAATTATTTGTTTTTGAAAAAAGCCAACATGGCATTCTTAAAAGCATCCTGTTTTTTTGCGTGGTCAATGTTGTTGGTTTGATGCAGACCTGGCTGATTTCGATGTGGTTGGCGTATTATGCCTTGCCATATATTGGTGTTGTGAACTACATATCTGAAATTGCGCATGCATTTGGTATTTGTGCGCCGGTAATTACCAGCTTTCTCGGCCACAAATATTTCACATTTCGATAGTCCAACCGTTACAATGTCAGCTCTCTGATTTCCTGATCCAGGTCGGCTAGCCCGACTGCTCAGCCGAGGTTTTAATGCTGATCCTGCGCGGTGCTTCTGCTCTTTCTTCCTTCCGTTGTGACAAGTTGCTGGCGCGTTTGCGCGAAGTGGCGGCCATCAAATCTGTCCATGCCGAGTATGTGCATTTCGCCGATCTTGCCAATGAATTGACGCCCAGACAAACCAGTGTTCTGGAATTGTTATTGCACTATGGTCCGCGTCAGGGCGAGCTATTTGATCCACAAGGTCAGTTGTTTCTGGTAGTGCCACGCCCCGGCACCATTTCACCCTGGGCCAGTAAAGCCACAGATATCGCCCATAACTGTGGTCTGGCTGAGGTGCGCCGTCTGGAGCGCGGTATTGCGTTTTATGTTGATGCGCCGTCGTCGCTGACGCCCGAGCAGACAAAAGCGGTATCGGCCATCCTGCATGACCGTATGACAGAAAGCGTGTTCGATACTCTGAAAGCCGCACAAGCCCTGTTTGTGCAGGAACAGCCAGCGCCTTCCACCACAGTGGATATTCTCGGCGGTGGCCGCGCAGCGCTGGTTGCTGCCAACCGTGAGCTGGGGCTTGCGCTGGCAGACGACGAGATTGACTACCTGACAGACAGTTTCACCCAGCTGGGGCGCAACCCTGTGGATGTCGAATTGATGATGTTTGCACAGGCCAATTCCGAGCACTGCCGCCATAAAATTTTCAATGCTGACTGGCACATAGACGGCGAAGTTCAAGCTAGATCTCTCTTTAAGATGATCCGGAATACCAACGAAGTAGGCGGTGATAATGTGTTGTCTGCCTACTCGGATAACGCGGCTGTCGTAGTCGGGCAGCGGGCGGGGCGTTTCTACCCTGACCCCCGGACCGGTGAGTACGGTGCGCATCAGGAAGATATCCATTTGCTGATGAAGGTCGAGACCCACAACCATCCCACGGCCATTGCGCCGTTTCCCGGTGCCGGTACGGGCGCTGGTGGCGAGATCCGGGACGAAGGTGCCGTAGGGCGCGGCTCGAAGCCAAAAGTGGGTCTGTCCGGCTTCTCGGTCTCCAACCTGAATATCCCCGGTTACCAACAGCCGTGGGAAGTGGACGCTGCCGGTAACACCTACGGCAAGCCGGGACGCATCGTGTCGGCATTGGACATCATGACCGAAGGCCCGCTCGGTGGGGCGGCCTTCAACAACGAATTCGGCCGCCCGAATCTTTGTGGTTATTTCCGCACTTTCGAGCAGGAAGCGGAGGGTGTGCATGGCAGTGAGATGCGCGGCTATCACAAGCCGATCATGATCGCTGGCGGCTACGGCAATATTCGTGCGGAACACGTCGAGAAACACCCGTTTGCACCCGGTGCAAAACTGATCGTACTGGGTGGTCCGGCGATGCAGATCGGCCTCGGCGGTGGTGCAGCATCCAGCATGGCATCCGGTCAGAGCAGTGAAGATCTCGACTTCGCATCGGTGCAGCGCCAGAACCCGGAAATCGAGCGTCGCTGTCAGGAAGTGATTGACCGTTGCTGGCAGTTGGGCGACCAGAATCCTATCCAGTTTATTCACGATGTCGGCGCGGGCGGTTTGTCGAATGCGCTGCCGGAACTGGTAAAAGACGGTGGCACGGGTGGTGTGTTTGATTTGCGTGCGGTACCGAATGATGAGCCTGGCATGAGCCCACTCGCTATCTGGTGCAACGAAGCGCAAGAACGTTATGTGCTGGCGGTGAAAGAAGAAGATCTCGCGCAGTTTGATGCGATCTGCGCGCGTGAGCGCTGTCCTTATGCTGTAGTGGGCACTGCAACAGCAGAAAAACATTTGCGGGTGGATGATGCGCATTTCGGCAATGCGCCGGTGGATTTGCCCATGTCATTGTTGTTTGGCAAACCGCCCAAAATGACGCGCAGTTTTAATCGTCAAACCATTGCGCAAAAAACATTTTCTGCCAATACAGTAAAAATTCGTGAAGCAGCCGAGCGTGTATTGCAATTGCCAACCGTGGCGAGCAAAAACTTCCTGATCACGATTGGTGACCGTTCTGTTACCGGCACGGTGGCACGCGATCAACTCGTCGGCCCATGGCAAATGCCTGTCGCCGATTGTGCGGTCACTACCGTGTCATACGATACTTATTGCGGTGAAGCGATGTCTATGGGTGAACGCACGCCAGCCGCACTGATTTCTGCACCGGCTTCTGCGCGCTTGGCGATTGCCGAGGCGATTACCAATATTGCTGCCACGCGTATTGGAAAACTGTCGGATATCAAATTGTCTGCCAACTGGATGTGTGCGGCCGGACATCCCGGTGAAGATGAAAAACTGTTTGATGCTGTGCGCACGGTGGGTATGGAATTGTGTCCACAGTTAGGCATTACCGTGCCGGTGGGTAAAGATTCCATGTCCATGCGCACGCGTTGGGAAGAGAGCGGCAAAGAAAAATCGGTGACTGCGCCAATGTCGTTGATTATTTCCGCTTTTTCGCCGGTGCTGGATGTGCGTAAAACGGTCACACCACAATTGAGAACTGACAAAGACCATACGGCATTGTTTTTGCTGGATCTCGGCAACGGAAAAAATCGCATCGGCGCATCGGCACTCACACAAGTGTTCGGGCAGATCGGTCATGAAGCGCCAGATCTCGACCAGCCGCCGCAGCTCGCCAACTTGTTTTCACTGATACAGGATGCGCTGGAACAGAATCTGTTCTTGGCATATCACGATAGATCAGACGGCGGTTTGTTTATCACGCTGGCAGAAATGGCCTTTGCTGGTCACTGCGGTGTGGATATCGCAGTGGAGCATTTGGGTGAAGATCCATTGGCTGCGTTATTTGCTGAAGAGCCGGGTGTTGTGGTGCAAGTGTCATCAGAA
>DATIDQ010000109.1:0-3056 GCA_035456205.1 Pseudomonadales bacterium | reverse complement strand
ACCTTCGCCGCGTGGTCTGGAACAAAAAATTGGTGATAAGCTGCAGCATCTTGAGCAGCTGAATCGCAATAGTGCCTGGCAGCGCTATTCAGGGCAGCGTAAGGAGGGCGATAAATGAACTGGCTGATGGTGGCTGTGGGTGGTGTATCTGGCGCGTTATCGCGTTATGCACTGATTATTATGTTTGAAGATATCACTCGTAAAACCGCTTTTCCCTGGGTGATACTGGGCGTTAATGTGTTGGGTTCCTTACTGGCGGGCCTGGTTTTTGCTCTGGCGCACGAAAGACAATGGCTCACTGTGCCGCAACAACATCTGTTGTCTGTCGGGTTTCTGGGCGCATTCACAACATACTCTGCATTTTCACTGGATTGTGTGCGTTTGCTACAAGCAGGTGAGTGGGTGTTGGCAAGCAGTTATATTGTCTCGACAACCCTGCTGTGTTTTGCGGCAACGGCTGTCGGTATTGTGTTGGCCAGATTAATTTGAATTGTTAGAGAGAGCATTATGTTAGATCCAAAATTTCTGCGTGCCGATATGCAAAGCGTTACTACAGCGCTGGCAAAACGCAATGGTTACAAACTGGATGTTGCTGTATTCGACAAGCTGGAAAACCGGCGCAAGGAATTGCAGACCAAATCCGAAACGCTGCAAGCTGAAAAAAATAACCTTTCAAAGAATATCGGCAAGGCAAAAGCCTCGGGTGAAGATGTGAATGCCCTGATGGCACAGGTCAATAGCATGGGCGAAGAATTGAATGCCATGCAAGACGAACTGAAACAGGTGCAGGCAGAGTTGGAAAATTTCCTGTTACTGGTGCCCAATATGCCAGATGACAGTGTGCCGGCAGGTAAGGACGAAGCAGACAACGTAGAAGTTCGCCGTTGGGGTGCACCCAAAGTATTTGAATATACTGCGCGTGATCATGTGGATCTCGGTGAAACACTCGGCATGCTGGATTTTGAAACAGCAGCCAAAATTACCGGTTCACGTTTTGTTGTGATGAAAAACGGATTGGCGCGTATGCATCGTGCCTTGATCCAGTTCATGCTCGATACACATACACAGCAACACGGCTATCAGGAAGTGTATGTGCCGTATATGGTCAATGCTGATTCACTGCGCGGCACAGGCCAGTTGCCAAAATTTGAGGAAGATCTGTTCAAACTGTCTGGTGAACAGCAGTATTACCTGATCCCGACAGCAGAAGTACCTGTTACCAATATCGTGCGCGACAGCATTCTGGAAGAGAAAGAACTGCCGGCAAAATATGTTTGTCATACGCCGTGTTTCCGCAGTGAGGCAGGCAGTTATGGTCGTGATACGCGAGGCATGATTCGTCAGCACCAGTTTGAAAAAGTAGAGCTTGTGCAGTTAGTGCGTCCGCAGGATTCCATGGCTGCGCTGGAAGGTTTGACAGCTGATGCTGAAAAAATCCTGCAATTACTGGAGCTGCCATATCGCACTATTACTCTGTGTGGTGGCGATATGGGGTTTTCCAGTGCCAAGACATACGACATTGAAGTGTGGTTGCCTGCACAGAATACTTATCGTGAAATTTCATCCTGCAGTAATTTCAAGGATTTTCAGGCGCGTCGTTTGCAAGCGCGCTGGCGTAATCCTGAAACCAGAAAACCCGAGCTATTGCACACGTTAAACGGTTCTGGTCTTGCTGTGGGGCGCACACTGGTGGCTATTATTGAAAATTACCAGAACGGTAATGGTTCGATTGCTGTGCCAGAAGTGCTCCGCAATTACATGGGCGGACTGTCTGTCATTAAATGAAGCCGTTATCAAATAAGGTACCAGTTAAAACACCCTGTATTGGTGTTTGTTCAACAGGTATTGGTGATACTGTTTGCCGTGGCTGCAAACGTTTTTCGCATGAGGTCATTGCCTGGAATAGTTACACACAGGATGAGCGCCGTGCCGTGTTGCAGCGTATTGATGTATTGCTGGACCAGATTGTTGTGCGTTGGCTGGTGATTGATGACGTGGAAAAACTGCGCGAGCAATTGCAGTTGCAACAGATTGGTTTTGATGAGGCGCGTTATCCAGCCAGTTGGGTCGTCGAATTATTAAAAGCCGGTGCCAGCCAGATTGATGATCCCGCATTGTTTGGTTTGCAGCGCTGCGAGCAAGCGCGGGGAAAAAATCTGCGTGAGTTGCGTGATGCAATAGAAAAAGAATTCTACGAATTATCCTGCGCCCATTTCGAGCGTTATTTCCAGCGTTCACCGCTTTAGTGATTGATAGTATGACAGCCGTCGATATAAAACCCATTACCGATTTTCTACTGTGCCGCACTCCACAGGCATGGATAGAGCGGGCATTGAAAGAGCAGGCCATCCTGTTGATCGATCATGCCAACTGCGAGAAAAAAGCGGCATCGACAGCATTGGGCTTGATGTACCGCCACACTGATCATTATGAACTGTTGCAGAAATTGTCGCGCTTGGCTCGGGAGGAGTTGCGTCATTTTGAGCAGGTGATCGCTATTATGAAAAAGCGTGGCATCGCCTATGAACACGTTACTGCCTCAGGCTACGCCGCAGGTTTGCATACGCATGCAGCCAAACGTGATCCGGAAAGGTTGGTGGATACACTGATTATGGGCGCAATTATCGAGGCGCGCTCCTGTGAGCGTTTTGCGGCGTTAGCGCCACATCTTGACCCTGTATTGCAGAAATTTTATCTGTCTTTATTGCAGTCAGAAGCCAGGCACTTTACGGATTACCTTGCGCTGGCAAAAAGTTGTGCTGCGAGCGATATCGGCGAGCGGGTGCAATTTTTTCTGGAGCGTGAGCGGGAGTTGATAGAAAGTCAGGATGATGAATTCAGGTTCCATAGTGGTGTACCTGCCTGACTATATGGCTGATTATCGGGAGATTTTATTCTCGATCATCTCGATAAGATTTCCAACGTTGCCAAACGAATCCAGTTCGCTGAGTGTAAATCGTATGCCGTATTGCTTTTCAATGCTGGTGATAATTGATATGTGACTCAGTGAATCCCAGTTATCGATATCTGCAGCTGTCATCTTTTCATTGATGACA
>DATIDQ010000108.1:0-9218 GCA_035456205.1 Pseudomonadales bacterium | reverse complement strand
AGTTCACGCACCAGATATCGACCGAGGAAGCCTGTGGCGCCAGTGACTGCGATAGTTTTGTTTTTCAGTGTATCCATGCATTTGTATCCTACACAAAAAAGGGCCAGACCTTGTGAGCCTGACCCTGTTTTTTTTAGCTATTGTATTACTTGCCCGTAAATACCGGTTTGCGTTTTTCCTTGAAGGCTTTCATGCCTTCTTTGGCATCTGCAGAAGCAAATACTGGCCAGCCGAGTTGTTCTTCTTTTGCCAATGCTTCTTTTTCACTCAGGTCTTGCTGGTTCTCACGCAACGATTTGGTAATGGCCTGAATAGACAACGGGCCGTTTTCGTTGGCAATTTCATGCGCAATTTTCAAACCTTCTTCCAGAGCTTTGCCTTTCGGCACGATGCGGTTGATCAAGCCCCAGTTCAGTGCTTCCTGTGCAGTGATGTGACGACCGAGTAACAGGATTTCTGCCGCCAATGCATAAGGGATCTGGCGGCGCAGGCGGATAGTAGAACCACCTAACGGAAACAAACCACGTTTGCATTCAGTGACGCCGAAAATGGCATCTTCTGCGGCGACACGGATATCTGTGCCTTGCAAAATTTCAGTACCGCCAGCGAGTGCATAACCTTCAACAGCCATAATGATCGGTTTCATCGGTTGGGCATGACGCAACAGAGCTTGCCAGTGCAAATCAGGCACTTCTTTCATTTTTTCCTGCATCATCGCGGCGTCAGCGTCACCATCCGGGCCGGATTTCAGATCCATGCCTGAGCAGAAAGTGTCACCCTTGCCAGTCAAGACACCTACGCGCAATTCAGGATCACTATCCAGCAAACGCCAGGCGTTATACATACCGAGAATCATCTGTGATGACAGGGCATTTTTTGCTTCAGGGCGATTGAGTGTGACGATCAGCACGTGACCATCTTTTTCAATCGTACAATTTTTGGTGCTGATATCGAGTTCTACTGCCATGTGTTTCTCCTCAAGTTGTTAGTCAATATCGTATGCGCCGGCGGCAATCAGGTTACCTAACGCAATCTGGTGTTGTGTGCTGGAGCCGAGCATCAATTCATTCTGTTTTGCCCACAAGGCAAAACGCCACAATGGATAATCGCGATCCACACCCATGCCGCCGTGCAAGTGTTGCGTGGCGTAGCTGATGCGGTGTGCGGCATCGCCCAACCAGATTTTTGCTGCGTGCAGCTGACGGGTGGCATCAGCTTCTTGTGCCAATAATTCTACTGCTTGTTGCGTGACCAGTTTCAAACATTTTGCATCGATGTAGCAGTTAGCAACGCGGTGGCCGACAGCCTGGAAGCTGGCGATTTTGACGTTGAACTGTTCGCGTTCAGATGTATATGCTGCCGTCATCTGTACCATTTTTTCTGCGGCACCTGTCTGGTAAGCACACAGTGCAGCTGTGTAACGTTCAACCAGATATTTCACCGCATCTGCACCACCCAGTTTTTGTGCTGGTGTATTGCTGAACTCGACAATAAATTGCGGTTCATAAGTGGTGGCTTTCAATGCGGTCAGTTTTACGCTGGCATCTTTCGGGTCAACAATAAACAGTGCGACGTCTTTGCCATCTTTTGCGACCACCAGCATGCGCGTGGCGATATTGGCGTAAGGCACACAGAGTTTTTTGCCACTCAGTTTGCCGTTGCTGACAGAAATGTTCGGTGTGTAAGCATCAAATGTATTTTCTTCATGGAATGCGGCAGTCAATACCACTTCGCCAGTGGCAACGCCACCGAGCATGGCTTGCAATTCTGCATTGCCATACTTTTTTACTGCCAATGCAGAAATCAACGATGGCACAGCAGGAACGGGTGCCAGTACACGGCCACATTCCTCGATAAACAAAGCCAACTCGGAAAATCCAAAACCCATACCGCCTTTATCTTCCGGGATAGCAATGCCGAGCAAGCCAGCATCAGCCAGTTGAGCCCACAGTGCGCCGGAATAACGCTCCTGTTTCCACATATCGTATTTGTGTAATTCTTCTGGTGTTACCTGATCGCCAAGGATCTGGTTTGCTAGGGTCTGGATATCTTTCTGTTCTTCACTCAAACCAAAATTCATATTCATTACTCCTGAAAGTGATCGATCAAGCGCGCAATGGGCGCGGCATGCTGAGACCGAAAATGGAAATGATATCGCGCTGGATTTCGTTGGTGCCGCCACCGAAAGTCAGGATCGACAGGGTGCGGTACAAGCGCTCCAGTTCACCTTCCAGTACGATGGCTTCGGAATGTGAATGCAGCGTGGAAGACTGGCCGAGGATTTCCATCATGTCGCGACAGGCTTCGATCATGAATTCAGAACCGTACACTTTTGCAGCGGAGGCTTCTGCCATATCCAGCCCGCCTTGCGAGATAGCCCAGGCCTGTTTGTAGCAGATCAGTTTGATGGCTTCTGCGCCGGCCTGTACTTTGGCGAGTTTCATTTTTACCCAATCCTGATCGATCAGGCGTTCGCCGTTAGCCAATTTTACATTGGCTGCAAATTCGCAAACTTTTTTGAAAATGCCGACAGTCGGGCCATGGGTTACCAATGCTAAACGTTCGCGGTTCAACTGGCTCATGATGACACCCCAACCGCGATTTTCCTTGCCAATCATCCATTCTTTCGGCACGCGCACATTTTCATAAAATGTTGCATTAGTGCGAACAGAGCCGAGTGTCTGTACCTGGGTGACTGAAATGCCGGGATGGTTCATCGGGATCAGGAACATGGAGATAGAGCCGTGTTTGCCCTGGGTATCTACATCGCCGGTGCGGCAAGCCAGCCATACGTAGTCAGAGAATTCCGCCAGTGACGTCCACATTTTGGCGCCGTTGATGATGTAGTGATCATCGCCATCTTTCACAGCGCGGGTTTTCATGGAGGCCAGGTCAGTGCCGGAACCGGGTTCGGAATAACCGATACAGATACAGATTTCGCCAGCAAGAATCTGCGGGATGATGCGGTCTTTCAATTCCGGGCTGCCAAATTGTGCAAGGGCAGGACCAACGGATTCAGATGTCAGGAAAGGGAAGGGAAATCCGGCTTTCATGATTTCAGAGAAGAAGATGTACTGCTCGATCGCTGATTTTTCCTGACCGCCGTAGGCCTTTTCCCAGCCCAGCCCGATCCAGCCATCAGCACCCAGTTTGCGCATGGCTGCTTTCCACAATGGGCCGCCACCTTCGTGTTTGAAGTCATGGTTCAGCTCGGCCTTGAGCTCGGGTGTCATCAGGGTTTTGAAGTAAGTGCGCAGCTGCTGGCGCAGTGCTTCCTGTTCCGGGGTAAATGACAGCTGCATAAAGTAGTCTCTCCAGTGGGTCGTTCGTCTTGTAACCGGGCGGTGATTCTAGCAGTAGAAGTCACAGTGATGGGTTGTATTAGGGTAAATACGGTCTCCGGTGTCCGGTTGCCAACAACCCCTGTAGACGTTAATCTGAGCAGCGTTGTAGCGCAGACAATACTCATAAAAAAATATGTCGAATCCTATCGAACAGCTCTCTTCGGTCAATGTGGATAACGATCTGCATCAACCGAATCCCCTTAACGATTATCACTTCAGATTGCTGTTGGCCGTGGCTGCTATCGGCACCCTGGCGCTTGCCTCGCTTACCTGGCAGGACTTTACCCAACAGCACTTTTTCATGGTGGTCTGGCTGCTGTACCCGCATGCGGTGTATATGTTGGCAACTCGCTATATGGAGAAACGTCAGGAGGACGTTGTTCATTACGCAGGCTATTGCGATGCATTCCTGGTGGGATTGCTGATTGGCGTGATTGACTTCGCACTCCTGCCCACTTTTATGTTTATTACCGTCATCCAGTCACAATCACTGATGAACAATGGTGTGCGTTATTGGGCGCACTCGGTCGGTTCCATTGCCATCGGTTTTCTGATCAGTCTGCTGTTCCATACCCCACTGTGGCATTGGCAGGGGGATATCAGTGTCGGGTTGCCTTCACTCATTGGTGTGAGCATCTATTTCGGGTTGCTGTCCTTTTATATGTACCAGCGTACGATGGATCTGAAAGATCGCGTGAGTAAATCCACGCAAGATCATCAGGACATGCGCATGAAAATGTGGAAGTTGTCGCGCTATGTTTCACCGCAAATATGGCGCACGATTTTTTCAGGCAGTGATGTGAAGCTGGAAACCAGTCGTAAACGTTTGACGGTTTTCTTCTCGGACATCAAGGGCTTTACCGAGTTGTCAGAAAGTCTGGAAGCGGATGATATGACGGACATGCTCAACCACTACTTGAGCGAGATGTCACAGATCATCCACAAATATGGCGGCACCATCGATAAATTTATCGGTGATGCGATCATGGTATTTTTTGGTGATCCTGTTTCACGCGGCGCTCAGGCAGATTGTCTGGCTTGTATTTCGATGGCGATCGAAATGAAAAAGCATATGCGCATCATGCAAAAACATTGGGGCAATAAAGGTATCGAAACACCATTGGAAATCCGTATGGGCATCAATACGGGTTACTGCACCGTGGGAAATTTCGGTACGGAACAGCGTCTGGATTACACCGTGCTCGGTACGGAAGTGAATCTTGCCAGCCGCCTTGAAACAGCAGCGCCTGCTGGTGAAATCCTGATCTCGCACGACACCTATTCGCTGATCAAGGATGTCATCCTTTGCGAGGAAAAAGGCACTATTAATGTCAAGGGTTTCAGCCAACCGGTACGTGTCTATACCGTGGTCGATTTCCGCAAGAATCTTGGTGATAAACAGTCCTATTTCGAGCAGCGTGCCGAGGGCTTCTCGATGCACCTGGATCTGGATAAGGTCAAGAACTATGACCGTGATCGCGTACTCAAATCACTGCTGACTGCCGCCACCCGCCTGAAAAACAAAACGATGCATGATTAAAGGGAAAGTCCTACAATAGTAGTCAGTTTCTCTTTTCCCGTGAGTCCGTGTCATGCTTGAAGTCGATATCACCGAATCTGCCCAGCAATATCTGGCCGAGTTGCTGGCAAAGCAAAATACGCCAGGCATTAGCGTGCGTATGTTTGTCAATGATCCCGGCACGTCGCGTGCGGAAACCTGCATTGCTTATTGTCGTCCCGGTGAAGAAAAAGAGGGTGACGAGTTTGTCGAGATGGAGTTGTTCCGCTGCTATTTCGACGGCCGCAGCATTCCTTATCTGAAAGATGCAACGGTAGATTATTCACCGGATCGCATGGGTGGCCAGCTCACCATCAAAGCGCCGAATGCCAAGATGCCACAAGTCAGTGATGACAGCCCATTGGCAGATAAGGTGAATTACGTGTTGTACAACGAAGTGAATCCGCAACTCGCTTCGCATAGTGGGGAAGTGTCGCTGGAACGGATGGAAGGCAACGTGGCTGTGCTGAAATTCGGCGGTGGTTGCCAGGGTTGTGCTTCAGTGGATCTCACACTCAAGGAAGGTGTAGAACGCACCTTGATGGAAAAAGTACCAGGACTGGAAGCTGTGCGTGATGTGACAGATCACACGGACAGAAGCCAGTCCTATTATTAATTTTTATCGCCAGTAAAAATTTTTAACCGCCACCGTACACCTGTTTGATCACTTCGCGGCAGGTGCCGGTGCCGGGCAGGCTGATATTCAAACCATCGGCAAAATCCAGTGCGCTAGACAAGTCTTTCACCGCCACTGCCTTGAAGCCCACCATGATTTCGGCAAAGGTTTTTTCATCGAAACCTTTCTTGGTGTCGTAAAACATTTTCATTGATGGCGTCAGCACGCCATTAGCCGTTGTGACTTCTTTCAACACATCAAGACTCAGGCCAGAGGCTTTCGCCAGCTTCATGCCTTCGTGCACAGCCATCAATTCAAGATAAGTCATCAGGTTGTTGCAGAGTTTCAATTTCATGCCGCAACCCAGTTCGCCCGCGTGTATCACCTTCTCGCCAGACGTGAGCATGAATTTTTCCACAGCAGCTATGATCGGGGCATCGCCACCTACCATGTAGCAGAGTTTCTTGGCTGTGGCACCGTGTGCGCCACCCGTGATCGGTGCGTCGATCACGGTTACGCCCTGCTGGGCCGCCTGTGTCGCCAGTTTGCTGATGGTGTCCAGTTTCACTGTGCTGTGAATCGCAATAATGGCGCCGCGTTTGGCTGTGGAGAGAATGCCGGTTTTACCTTCCATCACTGCAAAAGTGTCTGCATCATCGCGCACGCAAATGCCGATATAATCAGCCCCTTCAGCCACTTGGGCAGGATGCTGTGCAACAGAAGCGCCCACGGCTGCCAGTTCTTCACAGGCTTTTGGATTGATGTCGAACACCGTGCAGGGATATTCGCTGCGGGCCAGATGCATGGCCATAGGTTTGCCGATGTTGCCAAGTCCGATAAAGCCGGTGCGCTGAGTCATAGAGATCGTCCTGTAGCCAGTTGATATGACGTATTGATATGAACGTATTTATGTAAAGTAGTACCCTAACGGCAGGCGGTCATTTGGTCAAGTTTGCTTTACTATATTTTGAACTGTGGAAAATACATGAACGAATCGATACACACCAACGCCGATGTGAGTAACAGCAACAAGTCTGGTGAAACACAGTTCAAACACAATCTCGGGCGGGATTTGTCTTTTCTCAGCAGGGAATTGTCCCGCAGTCTGATGCAGAAGAGCGTGGCGCGTGGTCATAAAGGTCTGAAGCTGAATTGGGATACGGTATTCCTGAATCTGGATTTTCGTGATGGCTCACGCATTGTGGATCTTGCCCAGATCAATGGCCTGACCAAACAGGCGATGAGCCAGATAGTGGCTGAAATTGAACAACAGGGTTATGTGGCAAAAAAAGATGATCCAAGTGATGGTCGTGCCCGCAAAATAAAATTGACGGCCAAGGGCAAGAAAATGGTGCAGGACTCTATGGAATCTTATAATGAACTGGAAGCGGAATATGAAGCGTTAATCGGCCCTGAAAAACTTCAGACACTGAAGGATATTGTTTCAGAGCTGGTTATGGCGCGCCGTCCAGAATCTCTTTGAAGCCTGAAGGTGTATGCCTGCCGAAGCAGATAGTTTCCAGCGTGCCTACGCCCACTTTGTCACCCATACGCGCTTGCACAACCTGATGCACATGAATGTGTTTGTAATCGAGCTTATCCAGTTCCGATAATTTCCATGATTCAGACGCAACAACTTCTTCGCCTTTCCAGAAACCGTGTCCCCATTGCGGATGTTGATAGCCGATAGCCAGCATCTGGAAATCCAGTAACGGTGTCAGCTCAATAATATTTTCGCCCACGGTGACAGTCGCACCTTTTGCGCGGCGCGTACCGCTAATCCAGTCAATTTTGTGCCCCATTTTTTTCATATGTTGCACGTTGTTATCTTCGCCATCAGGCATTGCGCTGATGTCTCTATAAACGGGAACAATGCTGGCACCTTCTTGCGTTGGTTTGCCATCGTGATCCTGGAATGTGGCGTAGTGCGTGCAGCAATCATCAAAATGCATGGGTGCCCATACCCAGTAAACGCCCGGTTCGCCATTCAATAAACCGGGCGCGCCTGCTTCCGGTTCACCAATCGGACGCCAGCCCCAGGATTTATCGCGTGTGCCATATGTCGTGGTTTTGTTCACATCGGTACGCTGGCCGTTGATGGTGAAATGGCCGCTCCAGAAACCGAATTGGGTAAAGCGTGTGGTATTCATGATGGTGCGAATGCCTTCACTCATCAGATTCTTGTCTTCGCGCACGGGTGCTGAACGTGCGTGAAACAATAAATCACATTCAATGCCGGTTTCATTCGGTGCGATGTATAAACGGATTTGTCGCATCGGCTCGATGACTTCTACACGGAAAGGGCCGGATTGTGTTTGTGTTCTATCTAACGGCGCGCGGCGTGAAGTATGGAATGCGTGTTGTACACCATCAATTACCACACTGAAGTGGCCATCCATTATGTGACGGTTGGGATAAATGCCGAAGCCCGCTTCAAAAATAAACGCACCTTTGTGATCAAAGCCATTGAACCAGTAACGATCATAAAAATTGCGATCAGAGGTTACCGGTTGCGCCAATGGCTCTGTAGTCTGGTGCACACAATAATCGTCAAAGCGAGTCAGCATGATGGTTCTCCGGTATTACATTTTGAAAATAATTTGTGATTTGAGAGTAGGTAATGTTTTTTTGGCGAAAGCCTTGTCTTCTTCTGCCATTGCAACAGGGCAGACGGCTCCCGGTGTCCGGTCATCGAGTTTCTGGAAAACAGTCAGCGTATTGCCATCGAGTTTATGTGTTGATGTAAAACTTACCCGGTTATTGCTGATGTTGCTGTCGTCTGGTGTGGCGATGATTTTCATGCCATCCGGCAAGTGATAAACATAGGTTTCTTCTGTGGTGACATTGCTGCATTCCAATTCAGTCAATTCACTGAGATCAGCAAATGCGGCGCTACTCCATGAGACAAGCGGCATGGGGTTGAACATCAGTGGTTCGACACGGAAACCGCCAGTGCTGGGCAGGAAAACCAGATTACTGATGTCCATATTGGCACCGTAATGATAAGTGTCCGTCAATGCTTTGGGATCGTCCTTGGTGAATGTACCACTGCCTTCCAGGCCGATGCGTTTCAGATAGTTCTTGACGATGTCGTCTTCGTAATCTTTGGACGCATTACGGAAATAACGGCGATAGTTGGCAGCGAGTTCACCTGTCAGGTCGATACGGGTTTCGGCGTGTGCGGAGCCGTCTGCATGAATGGTGATTTCAGTGTGGATTTTCTGCGTGTTGGTGCCGGGTTTTACCGTAGGTGTCTTGCTGCCTTCGCGATAGTTCTGCACCAGTAGCACAGGTTTGCTCTGATCTCCTTCAGGCAACATGCCCAGGGGTGTCGAGTCAGACGTTGAATCGAGGAAGAGATCCATCGACGGAATGTAGTTGATGACGTGGTTGACCATCGAGACAACCGGGATTGTATCCAGTTGGTAGGAGCTGCCGGCGTTTATCAGCGCTTGCGTTGCTTCAATCCCTTTCGCCTGCAATAGCGCCTGGAGCAATGTTGCATGATCCTTGCAGTCGCCAATGCGGTTTTCAAGGATGAAATCGGTATCGTGTGGTACAACCGCACCGAGGCCGACACAATTGCCGGCATAGTGCACGTTGGTAGCTACCCATTCGTAGAGTTTTCTGGTGATTTCGTGTGGATCCTTACTGTCGCCCACAATGCTGTTTGCCTTTTCACGAATCTTGTCGGTAACTG
>DATIDQ010000107.1:0-26453 GCA_035456205.1 Pseudomonadales bacterium | reverse complement strand
TCTCTCTTGAAGAGATTGCCTAAAGTTGCAATTATTTTTTGGCTTTCTTCCATTGCTAGAATCTACCTCCAGCTTCTAACGCAGAGCTAAGGGGCAGACACAAGCGGCGCATAAAATGCGAAGCATGCGCCGGTTGGGGCTGTCCAGTGAGCGAATGCGAACGCCCTTGAGCGACTTGTTAGCTGCAACATGCTTAAACTGATATACCAATATAAAAGACCATGTAGCAAATAAGAAAAAATAGAATTAACCACAGCAAATTCAAGCCGACACCTGCAATTGCCACTAGGTCTCTTCCGTTTTTCTTTACATACTTTATTCCCGCGTAACACCCAAATAAACCAGCCGTCGGAACAATGAACCAAATAAAATTAAAGACACTCATTATGGCCATACCAATCGGATCTTTATGTACAGCCACGCCAACTGGAAACAATATAAACCAGCTTAGTACTTGAAATACGACTCCAACAACAGGAGTTAGAATTGATGTTTTTCTTTGTTCTAGTATTGGCACAATATTCAACTTCATTTGCAGCTAACGCAGAGCTAAGGGGCAGCGTAAGGCTGGGCATAAAATGCGAAGCATGCCCAGACTGAAGCTGTCCAGCGAACGCAGTGAGCGATCCTTGAGCGACTTGTTAGAAGGCAAGTTGGCACAGAATATTTTACCTCCAAAACTGCCACCACTTCTTTTCTACTGATTTAGCGCTTTGTTGTTGCGCTGGATTTGATATGTAGATTGTATGCTCAATTTCATTTTCTGGATGCCAGCCAGATTGAGTTTTTTCATTTAAATACTGCATTGCAATTTGCGCTTGGTATTCTTGGTTATTTTGTAACTCTGGCAATAAGTTGTCTGCAAAAAGCGCCTTAACCATTGCTTTATAAACGCGTTCTGAATCTTCTCTTTTAATATCTATTGCCCACATTACTCCGGGTCGGCTTGGCCCATTCTCTTGCTTAAAATGAGCAGACAAACCCTTTTCTACGCGCATTAGCCACTGATTTTGATTCATGGTGATTCCTTATTTTTGCCTTCTAACGCAGAGCTAAGGGGCAGCGGAAGGCTGGGCGCAAAATGCGAAGCATGCCCAGACTGCAGCTGTCCGTGACGAAGCGCAGCGAGGAACAAACCTTGAGCGACTTGTTATACCAATTACCAAATATCATCGTATACCCAAACCCCGTCATACACTTTGCTATACATACTTTCTGGAATATGTTCTATTGGAAATTCACCCACATTTCCAACTACATACCCCCAGTGTTTTGTAAGGGCGCTACCATAAAAAACTGAAATGTATTTATCTTTAACCTCAATTCTTGGTGGCAACCTACTAAGACTTAACTGCTTTGGATAGAATGGCATTAGTTCACTTATTATTTTCTCGCTCACTTCTTCATTAGCCGAATTGGGATTCTTTATACGCACATTAGCTGCAAATTCAACGAGGTCTTTTTGTGATAAAGCATTAGACAGCGTTTTATGCATACCATCTACGAAACTTGGCATTGGCAGGTAATACAGGATAATTACAAATATTGGGAATATTCCGATGATAGCTATATTTTTTGGATTTCCCTTTTTTCTTACCGTGGAAATAGTACAAATTAGCGCACTAATTATAAATATTAGAAATGCTAATGTTCCTAAAGGAACTATTCCCATAGGCACAAACCAAAACTTATAAAAGGCAAGCCCCCCAAAGTAATGAGCCACGCGCGTGATCAGTAAAGATAACGCAGTAACTATGCCAGATATATGTAGAGTCTTGATCATGAGATATTGGTATAACGCAGAGCTAAGGGGCAGCGAAAGGCTGGGCATAAAATGCGAAGCATGCCCAGACTGAAGCTGTCCGTGACGAAGCGTAGCGAGGAACGAACCTTGAGCGACTTGTTAGCCACCAAACACTCTAATAATTTATTCACTTGGAAAGTCTTTTTTCAGCGTTTTGCAAGATGGCTAAACTATGGATTGCCTGATGATGTGTTTGCCCACTTGAAGTACGAACTATAACGTAGGCCGTCATATTTTCTGCAAATTCTTTATCTTGGCACTTAACATCACATGCAATAAGCGACCAGTCTAGTAGCTCGGCAATTGTTACAGCGAGCTGCTTTTCTTTGGCTATATCTTTTGTTCTTGCCGCCATATCTGCTAATTTTTCCTGTGGCAAACCATAGATTTTTTCAGCAGAACTTAACAGACCCCTTATTCTCTCAACTGATGTGTCGTTTTTTTCAATCCACTTCCCTGCATCAATTGATGCAACTTTGTACTCTAATGAAGAATCAGCTTGCGCAAATACAGTAGACGAAAAAACAATGGCTAAAATTGCAAAAATTACTTTCATGACTTCCCTCTCACTTGGATGATATAGATTTGGTGGCTAACGCAGAGCTAAGGGGCAGCCGAAGCGGCGCACATAATTTGCGTAGCAAATGCGCCGGTTGAGGCTGTCCTGTGGCGACGCCACGACCTTGAGCGACTTGTTAGCTGCACACGGCTTGATATGTTGAAGTGTTTTATTTACAGCTACAGCGCCCCACCCGGCAATGATAAAAAACAGCAACACAAACGCGAATACCAATACTGCTTGTACTTTAGCACGAGTACCGTACGTGTATTTTGTTAGCTCCATAACCTTCTCGCCAGGCAATGGAAACTGCCCTAATTTATAAACCTTTACTGCCCTTAATGCGGAAGGAATTAAAAAAATAACAACAGACAATGGTATGCCAACAAATACCCCATAAAAAACTATATGCACGCCTGTTAAGGGACCATAAATATGGCAGTTTGCATTTTCTGAATACTCACTCATTTTGGGGAAAAACCATAGCTGCATAAACAGATATACTGGTATTAACACAGCAAGGTTTTTGGTAATTATTTTAATTTTTTCTTGTTTTGAGTACATAGGCGCATATTCAACTCCCGGCTCTCTAACTGTTTTACTATTTGAAAATCTCTCTGATGCAGGTGTTTTTATAAAAGCAACTACTGCTATTGCCAAAGCACACAAAACAATTATGAAAATGAATATTTGGGGAGTTGTAAAGTTACTTATGTACGTGATCATGGGCAGCTAACGCAGAGTTAAGGGGCAGCCGAAGCGGCGCGTATAATTTGCGCAGCAAATGCGCCGGTTGAGGCTGTCCCGTGACGAAGCGTAGCGAGGAACGTACTTGAACGACTTGTTAGGCGGTTGGTTTGCTATTTGAGACACTGCGCCACTCCTTGAGCTGCGGGTTCTAAATGCTGTTCTTGCTGCAAGACTAAACGCCATGATGAACTCGCGCAACCTCTGACGGAGTGAGCAGCCAAAATTCACAATAGCTGACCAGAACTGCAGAAAAATGAACAAAGCCGCGTTTCAACACACACTGGAAACTAACGGCGTTGAAAGAACGTGCGCGGCGAAAATACTGCAGGAACCTCACTGTGGTACAAACTAAAACCAAAAACAAAACGCACTTGGCGCCTAACGCAGAGCTAAGCGGCGAACAAAACCTGTGCAAGGCTGAAAAGCCGCACAGGTTAAGTGAGTCCAGTTCAGCGCAACGCGCTGAACGTGCTTGAGCGACTTGTTATGTTGCATTTACCAGATTTCTCGCTTCTTCAATTATTGTTTCTCTGAGACTCTCAGCCGTTATTCCAAGATATTCATGATCTGTTTGTTCATGAGAAAACATGCCGAAACCTGAAAGTTCTGTTGGCCAATCTAGCTCTCTGTTAATTTCTGCTATTTTACTGCAGCCAGCGTTAGCATCGATTTTTTCACTAATGATATTCTCTGCAATGTGCTTAGCAATTAATATTTTTAACTCGTAATTACCTGGAATTGAAATATTTAGCTCTTTCAATGCATTTCGAAATGTTGATATTACTACTTCAAGTGATGGATTATTTAGCCAAGCTAATTTCATTACATTCTCGGATTCTATTCCATTCTCGACTTGTTGATATGCCCAGTCTAGCGCTTCCTCTGGTAAGCCATCACCGGCCTCAAGCTTAATTAGAAGTTTTATGTATTGGTGCATCTATTGGCCTGCAACATAACGCAGAGCTAAGCGGCGAACAAAACCTGTGCCAGGCTGACAAGCCGCACAGGTTGAGTGAGTCCAGTGAAGCGCAACGCGCTGAACGCGCTTGAGCGACTTGTTATATAACGGCGCCCGTTGTGTTTGGTGATGCATCACTGCCGCTCCATTGATGACTGCATGTCACGCCGCAAACCGAAGCTGCCGATTGCCGTGATGTTTCTAACCCTGAGCTTTCTGGTGCCGAAGAAGCCTGCAGGCTGGCTCGTCACCTGCGCGCTCAGGGTAGCTGATTTTGGTAAAACATTCTGCCAGCTTTTGCTGATTCTTGCGTGCGACATGGCGTATTTTTTTGCACGACTGTTCGCACACTTTTATTTTTGTCTCAGCACGACAATTTCCGCGCTGGGATATAACGCAGAGCTAAGGGGCAGCGTAAGGCTGGGCATAAAATGCGAAGCATGCCCAGACTGAAGCTGTCCAGCGAACGAAGTGAGCGATCCTTGAGCGACTTGTTAGGTGGCATTTTTTCTACTCACTATATTTTTTATACCCAACCATAGGAATACTACACTAGCAACGCCACTACAAAGACAAAGAATAAATGCAATATTTGGCTGCCTACACTTAAATTGCTCATGGAATAGAGAAAAATTACTTTTACAGTATCCGCTGGCTAAACTTGCAGACGACAGTATCCAAAGAAAAAACCAACCCGCTGCTAACAATAAAATTAACGAAATAATTAGCTCAATGATTCCCTTTATCTTCGGATGCATGCTAATTGCCACCTAACGCAGAGTTAAGCGGCACGTTGCCACAGCACACCAGGAAACACACGGAAGTTTGAAGTGTCCGCTTGAACGACTTGTTAGGTGACGCCGCCCGCTGTTTTTAATGTTGTTCGCCACTGCCGCTTCCTTTTATTCCGTGTGTCACGCCGCAAACCAACGCTGCGGCTGCCGAGATGTTTCAAACCCTGAGCTGTCTGGAGCCGAAGAAGCCTGCAGGCTGCTCGTCACCTGCGCGCTCAGGGTAGCGGATTTTCGTAAAACATTCTGCCAGCTATTTCGTATTCTTGCGTGCGACATCACGTTAAATGTGGCGCAACATTTCGTACAACAATTTTACGCACACACTTTCCGCGAAGGCACCTAACGCTAATTCGACACCATGTAGAAACCTAAAAAATTGAAGCGTTTTCTACTGGTTGGTGCATAAAATTCCAACATGGTGTATAACGTCTCTGTTGGGGCTTGGAAGCCCTTTATACATCAACAGCTTATGAAAGGACAAGGATGTTATGAGTGAAACAAATGCGTCAGATTTTTCCACGTCTCCCACTGCGCCCAAACTGCTGGAACAGGTTCGTCAGCGTCTTCGTGTGAAGCATTACGCTTTGCGGACGGAGCAATCCTATCTGACCTGGATACGCAATTACATTATTTTTCATAACAAGCGCCATCCGCGAGACATGGCCGCGGCAGAAATCGAATCATTCCTTTCCTATCTCGCAGTGGACCGTGCGGTATCCCCTGCCACACAAAACCAGGCTTTGTCTGCACTGTTGTTTCTTTACAAGGAAGTGTTGGTTATTGATCTGCCGTGGCTGGATGGCATTATCCGTGCGAAGCCTTCTCGTCATTTGCCGGTGGTGTTGAGCGTGCATGAGGTGCGAAACCTTTTCGACGCTATTGAAGATCCTGTGCTGTGCCTGGTTATCCGTCTTTTGTACGGCACAGGCATGCGCTTGATGGAAGGGATACGTTTGCGAGTGAAGGATGTGGATTTTTCGCGCAACGAAATCATTATCCGTGACGGCAAGGGCCGCAAGGATCGCGTGACGGTGCTGCCGCAGTCTTTACGCAAGGAATTACAACAGCAGGTTAATGATTCATTGGAGCTGCATCACAATGATCTGGCGCAAGGCGAAGGAAAGGTCTGGTTACCTTATGCTTTGAGACGGAAATATCCGAATGCACCAATAGAAACAGGTTGGCAGTATATTTTCCCGGCTGCCGGATTTTCTGTTGATCCTGTGAGCGGTGAACAGGGGCGGCAACATCTGGACCCGAAGCGTATTCAACGTACTGTCAAACAAGCTTCGGTTAAAGCGGGTATCAAGAAATCTGTAACGCCGCATGTGTTGCGCCATTCGTTTGCTACGCACTTGCTGGAAAGCGGTAGTGACATCCGCACTGTGCAGGAATTGCTCGGCCACTCTGATGTAAAAACTACACAGATTTATACACACGTTCTCAACAGAGGAGCAGGTGGCGTATTAAGTCCTCTGGATAGATAGTTTTTTTCCATAGGCTATACCATGTTATTAACACAGGGCTGTGATTAATTTTTTTATCCCTAAATTATTCTTTTGTTTCTGTGAGTAATCCCTGTGCAATATTGCGTCTGGAATGAACAACTTCCTGTTTCAGTTTTTACTGCTAAACGCCAGTTTTCGCTGCACAGCTTGCACGGTGGAAACAGGCGGTTTATCCCTGCGCTTATGCTTGTTGTAACTGTATGAAACAGCTGAAATTTCCAGACTTTTACACAGAAAATCGCTCGCTCTATAACAAGAACAAAAAAATAAACACCTAAATAAATATATATACATGTCATTAAGTAATAGGTTTTTCCAGAGAATTTTTAGCCATAAAAAAGCCACTCGAAAGTGGCCTTTTCTTTGCTCTTCTGGATTTTGGATATTCCGATTCAAATATCCAGATTGGCAACCGCCAGGGCGTTGGTCTCGATAAAGTCCCTGCGCGGCTCTACAGCATCTCCCATCAGGCAGGTGAATATCTGGTCAGCGGCTATGGCATCTTCGATCGTGACGCGCAGCATGCGGCGGCTGGCGGGATCCATCGTTGTCTCCCATAACTGATCCGGGTTCATCTCACCCAAACCTTTGTAGCGCTGGATAGTGTGACCCTTGCGCGATTCATCCATCAGCCAGTCCAGTGCCTGTTTGAAGCTGGTAGCAAGCACAGTTTTCTCGCCGCGTTTCACGTAAGCGCCCTCTTCCAGCAAGCCTTGCAGCTGCTGGCCGAGTTTGACGAAATACTGGTATTCGCCAGAGGCAAAGAAATCGCGTTGGATAAGGTGTTCCATCGGCACACCGTGTGCTGTGATCCGCACCGCTGGCAGGAACAGGTGACGTTCCATATCCTCATAAATATTCACATCAAAACGGTGGCTGCCATTGGCCGCCAGTTCCAGCGCAGCTTGCAGTTGCACACACCAGGCGTTGACGGTGTCGCGCTGGGTGAGTTGCTCCAGTGTGAGTGCCGGTTGGTAAATCATCTCTTCCAGCACTAACGGTGGATACAGACGCGACAAGCGTTCGACGATAGCTAAAACGTGGCGATATTCCGCCACCAGCGTTTCCAGTGCAGTGCCGCCGATGCCGGGTGCTTCTGCATTCGGGTGCAAGCTGGAACCGTCAAGCGCAGCTTGGGTCAGATAGTTTGTTAGTGCTTGCTCATCTTTTAAGTACTGGTGTTGCTTGCCTTTGGCAATTTTATACAGCGGTGGCTGGGCGATATAGACGTAACCGTTTTCGATCAGTTGTGGCATCTGGCGGAAGAAAAATGTCAGCAACAGGGTGCGGATATGAGAACCGTCGACGTCCGCATCCGTCATGATAATGATGCTGTGATAGCGCAGTTTGGCGATATCGAATTCGTCTTTGCCGATGCCGCAACCCATAGCGGTGATGAGCGTGCCGACTTCCTGCGACTGCAGCATCTTGTCAAAACGCGCTTTTTCCACGTTCAGGATTTTACCTTTCAGTGGCAAAATCGCCTGGGTGCGGCGGTCGCGCCCCTGCTTGGCAGAGCCACCGGCCGAGTCACCTTCCACCAGGTACAGTTCAGACAGCGCGGGATCTTTTTCCTGGCAATCCGCCAGTTTGCCGGGCAAGCCAGCGATATCCAGCGCGCCCTTGCGACGGGTCATTTCACGGGCTTTGCGCGCGGCTTCCCGTGCGCGGGCAGCATCAATAATCTTGCCGGCAATAGTTTTACCTGCTGCCGGTGTTTCCAGTAAATATTCTTCAAACTTTTCATTCATCGCGGTGGCGACGACATTGGTCACTTCCGAGGAAACCAGTTTGTCTTTGGTCTGGCTGGAGAATTTCGGATCCGGCACTTTGACGGAGACAATCGCTGTCAAACCTTCACGCGCATCTTCGCCACTGGTCGCTACTTTTTCCTTTTTCAGGAAGCCTTCTTTTTCCATGTAGGCGTTGAGTGTACGGGTTAGTGCGGTGCGGAAACCTTGTAAATGGGTGCCGCCATCGCGCTGGGGAATGTTGTTGGTGAAGCAGTAAACATTCTCCTGATAGCCATCATTCCACTGCATCGCGACTTCCACACCTATGCCATTCGTGCCTTCGGATTGCGGAATGACAAAATGGAACACATTATTCAACGTAGCTTTATTGGTGTTGATGTATTCAACGAAAGCACCCAAGCCACCCTCGTATTGAAAGATATCTTCCTTACCATCGCGCTCATCTTTCAGCACGATGCGCACACCGGAATTCAGGAAGCTCAGTTCACGCAAACGTTTGGCGAGAATATCGTAGCTGAAATGGATATTGGTAAAGGTCTCTGGCGATGGCCAGAACTGGATTTCAGTGCCGCGTCTGTCTGTGTCACCCACTTCGCGCAACGGGTATTGCGGCACACCGTCGTGGTATTCCTGCTCATACAGTTTGCCGTTGCGGCGGATATTCATCAGCAACTTGGTCGACAAGGCATTGACTACCGACACACCCACACCGTGCAAACCGCCGGACACTTTGTAGGAATTATCATCGAATTTACCACCGGCGTGCAGCACCGTCATGATAACTTCAGCGGCAGATACACCCTCTTCTTCGTGGATATCTACCGGAATACCGCGACCGTTATCCGTAACGGAGATGGATTCGTCCGGGTGGATAGTGACCGTGACTTCGGTGCAGTAACCGGCCAAGGCTTCGTCGATACCGTTATCAACGACCTCGAACACCATGTGGTGCAGACCGCTGCCGTCATCGGTGTCGCCGATGTACATACCGGGGCGTTTGCGCACGGCATCAAGGCCTTTCAGTACCTTGATACTGGAGGAATCGTAGTTGCTATTATCCTCTGCACCGTGAAGAGCTTCTGCGCCTTGCAGGACTTCAGTGCCGTTATCCAGGTTATCTATATCACTCATATTGGCCACTCATGTTGCTTTTCAGCTCCTGTTGTTAATACTCATCCAGGCGACACTTGCCCTTGTTCCACGTGAAACCATTTTGTACCTGACCCGGTTGGCCAGCAACCATGCAAGCTGTCCGGGTCGGTAGCGGTGACGAACACCTGGCTGCGCATGGCGCTCAGCTGTTGGCACAACGCTTGTCGATGCTGCCTGTCCAGTTCGGCGGGCAAATCATCGACCAGATAAATACAAGTCTTGCCTGTCAGTTCGTGTAACAACACTCCCTGCGCTAACATCAGCGCACAGGCCAGTAATTTTTCCTGCCCGCGTGACAACACCTCTTCTGCCGGTCGTCCGCCAACACGGATATCGATATCCGCCCGCTGTGGCCCGCTGTGTGTGTTGCCATACTGGCTGTCGCGTTGCCTGTCCCGCTCCAGTACTTGTGCCAGAGTCAGGTCATCAGACCAGCCGCGCCGGTAGTGAATCTCCGGTTTATCCAGTTTTACCAACACGCCCAGCAAATACAGAAAATGTGGCGCTAAACGCCGGATATACGCCGCGCGCATGGCATCCACCACTTCTGCGCACAACACCAATTCTGCATCCCACGGGGCTAACTCCGAATCGCCAATTCTACCATTTTTACCACTGCCACGGCTATCAGCGGCCCCATGCCGCAACAAGCTGTTGCGCTGTTTGATAGCCTTCTGGATCCGTCGCCAATGAAATAAAAACTCTGGTTCCACGTGGAACACGCCCCAGTCGAGAAACTGGCGCCGCACCCGTGGTCCACCTTCCAACAGAGAGAAAGAATCAGCATTGATTAATTGCAAGGGCAGCGCATCGGCTAATTGGGAGGCGCTGTGTACAGGATTGCCGCTGATCTTGAACAATTGCTGGTCGCTGCGGGAGCGCATCACGCCGATAGTGGATTGGTCCTGCAGTTCACCAAACACCACACAACGGGTGGCGAGATGGTTGATAACGGGATTGAGCTTATTGCTGCGAAAAGAGCGCGCTCTGGCCAGAATAAAAAGGGATTCCAGAACGCTGGTTTTGCCGCTGCCGTTAGCGCCGGTGAAAATATTGACGCTGCCACAATCGTCCAGTTCCACTTTTTCCAGATTGCGGACACCGCTGATCTGCAGGCGCTTGATCGTCAAATGTTCATGCCGTTAGCAAGGTAGAAGCACACAAGGGTTACAGGCGCATTGGCATAACGACGTAGACCGCGTCAGAGCCGTCCGCCGATTCTACCAACGCGCTGCTATTGGCATCTGCCAGCGAGATGCGCACGGTCTCGCTGCTCAACGCGTTCAAGACGTCGACCAGATAGCTGACGTTGAAGCCGATCTCGAACGGCGCGCCGTTGTAATCCACCGTCACAGTTTCTTCCGCTTCTTCCTGTTCCGGGTTGTTGGCGACCAGCATCAACTGGCCGACTTCCAGAATCAGGCGCACGCCGCGGTATTTTTCGTTGGAAAGAATGGAGGCGCGCGAAAATGCCTGGCGCAATTCGTTGCGCTCGGCGTGGATCAGGTTGGTGCCGCTGCGCGGTAAAACGCGCTCGTAATCAGGGAATTTGCCATCTACCAGCTTGGTGGTGAAGGTGAATTCATCGGTCTGGGCGCGCAGATGGTTGCTGCCCAGCATCACTTTTACGGTTTGTTCGGTATCCGCCAGAAAACGCACCAGTTCCATCACGCCCTTGCGCGGCAGGATGGATTGGCGCGGGCTGGCACCTTCAATCGGGGTGTTCAGCGTACACAATGCCAGCCGGTGGCCGTCCGTCGCTACGGTGCGCACGAAGTCTGGCGTGATTTCCAGCAGCATGCCGTTCAGGTAGTAGCGCACGTCCTGTTGTGCCATCGAGAAAGATACGGCATCGATCAGGCGCTTCAGCTGTTTCTGTTGCAGATCAAAGCCGAGCGTGTTCGGGCTGTCTTCCACGTTGGGGAATTCAGAGGCTGGCAGCGTGGTCAGGGTGAAGCGGCTGCGGCCAGATTTAATTGTAACCTTTTGATTATCAAGGGAAAAATCAATTTTTGCGCCATCGGGCAGGGACTTCACAATATCCAGCAATTTGCGCGCGGGGACGGTGATATCGCCAGCCCGCACTTCATCGTCAACAGCGACACGGCCCACCAGCTCCACTTCCAGATCGGTGCCGGTCAGCGCCAGTTGGCCATCGTGCAGGGATACCAGGACATTGGATAACACCGGAAGGGTCTGGCGGCGTTCGACAACCCCGGCCACCAGTTGCAGAGGTTTCAGCAGTGCTTCACGTGAAATCGTAAATTGCATGTTCTGGGGCTCCCGTGCCGTCGAGTCAGATGAATGTTGTTACAGATGAATAAAATCGATCCGCCATTATTGCAGTTTTTTCGTATTACGTTGTGAGTGCGCGCATCAGTTTTTTGTAATCTTCGCGCATGTCTGCGTTGCTGTCGCGCAGCTCACGAATTTTACGACAGGCGTGCAGCACCGTGGTATGGTCGCGGCCACCGAATGCGTCACCAATTTCCGGTAAAGAGTGGTTGGTCAACTCTTTGGCCAGCGCCATGGCGATCTGGCGCGGACGCGCTACCGAACGGTTGCGGCGCTTGGCCATCATGTCGCTGGTTTTGATTTTGTAATACTCGGCAACGGTTGACTGGATATTGGTAATACTGACCAGTTTATCCTGCAGCGCGAGCAAATCTTTCAGCGAATCTTTTACCAGTTCTACACCGATAGGTCGGCCAGTAAATTTTGAATGTGCAATGACGCGTTTGAGCGCGCCTTCCAGATCGCGCACGTGTGAACGGATGCGTTGCGCGATAAAAAAGGCTGCATCTGGCGGCAATTCCATACGCACTTCATCCGCTTTTTTCATCAGGATTGCAACGCGCGTTTCCAGTTCTGGCGGCTCGACCGCTACCGTCAAACCCCAGCCAAAACGCGAACGCAAGCGCTCTTCCAGGCCGTCGACTTCTTTTGGATAGCGGTCACAGGTCACGATCATTTGTTGACCGCCTTCCAGCAGCGCATTGAATGTGTGAAAAAATTCTTCTTGCGATTGTTCTTTTCCTTCAAAAAACTGGATGTCATCGATCAACAATGCATCGACCGAACGATAAAAACGTTTGAACTCCGTCATCGCCTTTAGCTGCAAAGCCTTGACCATATCCGCGACAAAACGTTCGGAGTGCAGATACACCACGCGCGCGTTCGGATTTTTTAACAACAGTGCATTGCCCACCGCGTGCATAAGATGTGTTTTACCTAATCCTACCCCGCCATAAATAAACAGCGGGTTGTAGGAGCCGCCGGGATTTTCTGCCACTTGCATGGCCGCTGCGTGTGCCAGCTGGTTGGATTTCCCCTCGACGAAATTATCAAACGTGTAATTGCGATTGATGCCACTCAGGTGCTTGATATTGCCGCCGACTTCCACGGGCGCCTTGCTGGCTGCCGGGAATACGATGTTGGCACTGCGGGGTGCCGGAGCACTGATAATGTCAATCAGGGGCCGGGCTTCGCTGCTGGCTACCTGGGCGGGCGGCGGCTCATCAAATGTCACCTGGGCGGATTGGCCGATAACCTGCAAGGCGATATCGATGTTGCGGATCTCTCCGCGCGCGGAGCCCTCCTCCCGCAGCAATTCGCGCATGCGCGCCAGGTACTTGTTGTTCACCCAATCGGCAATAAAGCGATTGGGGGCACTGATGACTAGCTGGCGGTCACTGCTATCTGCTGCGAGCAGCCCCAAGGGGCGAATCCAGGTGTTGAATTGTTGGTTGGGGAGCTCATCCTGTAAGCGGGAGAGACAATAACTCCATAAAGTCTGCAGCATAGAATCCTGAAGTATTCAAAAGGGTTGACAAAATGACAAAATCGACTAGCAAACAGCCTGTGGATAATCTATCAACAGGCTACCGGAAGCGGTGGTCATTATCTGCCTTTTTACCTCGGTTTCAAGGGGGAAAACAGGATGAGAAGATGAAGATAAACTGTGGATATCTTGTTGGCTTTTTGTCCGTCACGGCATTTGCAAAAGGCCCGAAAGGGTGATTGCCATGGCGCTGGGCATTCTATACAATGCCGCCTCTTTTTCCCCGGCTTTTGCTGTAGTTCGGCACAGGCCCGTTATATAGACAGACAGGTGCAACATGAAAAGAACATTCCAGCCTAGCGTCCTGAAACGCAAGCGTGCGCATGGCTTCCGTGCCCGCATGGCCACCAAGAACGGTCGTATTGTCCTCAGCCGCCGCCGCGCTAAGGGCCGTAAGCGCCTGACAGTCTGATTCCGCATTCCCTGCCTTCTGACCCTGTCAGGTTCAGGCGTGTGCAAGCCACCGATCTGCCCGCTTGTTCAGTGGGCGCGCGGATAACACCGGCCAGCGCACAAGCTCAGCGAGGTCTGCCTGCCACGGGTTTTGACCTCCGCTTCGGCAAACAGCATCGCCTGTTGACACCGAAAGAATTCAAAGCTGTTTTCGACGGCGCCGTATTTAAAGCCTCTCATCGATCTCTGTTACTGTTAGCCATACCCTGCGTAACTGCTGATGCATCGCCTGCCCGGCTCGGTTTGGTGGTTGCCAAAAAACACGCACGGCTGGCAGTCCAGCGCAATCGCTTGAAGCGGCTGTTGCGCGAAACTTTCCGGCACCACAAAACGGAACTGGCTGGCCTTGATATTGTTGCATTGGTGAAGCCGGGTCTCTGGCAAATGGAAAATGCAGCGATTCGCGCCGTGATTGAAGAACAGTGGCGGCGTTTGCTGAAACAAAAGCAGAGGTCCGCACCATGAATAAGGCCGATATAAAAAAACCAGCCCTGTTCCTGTTGCGTTTTTATAGTGAACAGATCAGCCCGTGTTTGCCACCACACTGCCGCTTTCACCCCAGCTGTTCGCGCTATACGCGTGAAGCCATCGAAAAACACGGATTCACGCGTGGCTCTTATCTTGGCGCGCGCCGCATTCTAAAATGCCACCCTTGGCATCCAGGCGGATTGGATCCTGTGCCGGATAACCAGATCGCCCCCGACCAACCCTTACCTACAAGCAGATACTGACGATGGATTTTCAACGCCCGATATTAATTACTGCCATTGTTGCAGTGTCTTTTATGTTGTTACTGGAGTGGAATAAGTTTCAGCAAGCACAAAAGCCTGTAGCGGCCAATGCAGAACAAGTGCTGGCAGAGGCGCCAGGTGCAGCAGACGTTAACAATGGTGATACGCCTGTGGCGCCCGCAAATAATGCGTCGGAAGTGCCCGTTGCTGCAGTTGCAACACCAGTAGCAACACAACAAACATCTCTGGTGGATGTGTATAGCGATGCCCTGCATATAAAAATTGACACAACCGGCGGCGATATTGTGATGGCGTCGCTGCGCAAGTATCCGACAAAAATTAATCAACCGGATGAACCGTTGGTGATGCTAACGCACACACAGGATCATCTTTACATTGCGCAGAGTGGTCTGGTGGGTGATAACGGTACCGATAAAGCCGGTGTCCGCCCGCAGTTTATTGCATCACAAGCGCGCTACGAGATGGCGGATGGCAACAACGAACTGATGGTTGATTTGCAATTGGCCAACAGCCCCGGCGCGAATATTATCAAGCGTTATACATTTACCCGCGGCATGTATCTGGTCGATGTTTCTTATCTTGTTGATAACACCTCGGCACAACCGTGGCGCGCGCATTTTTACGGCCAGATCAAACGTGATACCCATGAACCGGTTAGCACCGGCGGTGGTGTTGGCATGAAACCGTTTCTTGGTGGCGCCACCACCACCAATGAAAAACACTATTTCAAAATGCCGTTCAAAGATATGGCAAAAACCCCATTGAAGGAAACGGTAACAGGCGGCTGGATTGCCATGGTGCAGCATTATTTCATCAGCGCCTGGATACCGAATAAAAGTGATAACAATCAGTTCTACACCACATACCAGCCGAATACCGATACTTATTTGCTCGGCTTTACCGGCCCATTGGTAGAGGTTGCTCCTGGTCAGAAGGGTTTGTTGGGCACGCAGTTTTATGTCGGCCCCAAAGATGTACACAGTCTGGAGCAGATTGCGCCTTATCTGGATTTGACGGTGGATTACGGTGCGTTGTGGTGGATTGCCAAACCGTTGTTTTCTCTCACGCACTGGATTCATACCCTTGTCGGCAACTGGGGTCTGGCGATTATCGGTTTGACCCTGTGTGTGAAATTGATATTCCTGTGGCCATCCAACCTGAGTTACAAATCGATGGCAGTGATGAAAAAACTCGCGCCGAAGATGCAGGAAATGAAAGAAACCTACGGCGAAAATCCGACCAAACTGCGCGAGGAAATGTTCAAGCTATATCAGAAAGAAGGCGCAAACCCGATGCTCGGGTGTTTGCCAATGATTATCCAGACGCCGGTGTTTATCGCCTTGTATTGGTCGTTGATGGAAAGTGTGGATCTGCGGCAGGCGCCATTCTTTGGCTGGATTATCGATCTGTCCGTGCAAGATCCCTACTTTGTCTTGCCTCTGTTGATGGGGCTTTCAATGTTTGTGCAGCAGAAACTGAATCCGCCGCCTGCCGATCCGATGCAACAAAAAGTATTCCAGTTCATGCCCATTATTTTTACCGGCATGTTTTTGTTCTTCCCTGCGGGTCTGGTGTTGTACATGTTGGTCAATAACCTGATTTCGATGTCACACCAGTTCTGGATTTACAAAACGATGCAAAAAGCCGGAGCAAAATGATCCAGCTGGATCGTGACACCATCGCCGCGATTGCTACCGCACCCGGCAAGGGCGGTGTTGGTATTGTCCGGTTGTCAGGTGCACAGGCTCTGGCAATCGGAGAAAAAATCAGCAACAAAACACTGCCTGCGCGCTGTGCGATGTTTTGTCATTTTTCCGATGGCCGTGGTGTCATCGATCAAGGTATAGCCCTGTATTTTGCAGCCCCCGCTTCGTTTACCGGCGAAGATGTGGTGGAGTTGCACGGTCACGGCGGCCCACAGGTATTGAATATGTTGCTCGCGGCCAGTGTGCAATATGGTGCACGCTTGGCGCGCCCCGGCGAATTTTCTGAACGCGCCTATCTCAATGACAAACTGGATCTCGCACAAGCCGAAGCGATTGCCGATTTGATCGATGCGAGCTCAGCGCAAGCTGCACGCAATGCCGTGCATTCACTGCAAGGCCAATTTTCTGCAGCAATAAATACCCTGGTAGAAAAACTGGTGCATTTGCGCATGTATGTTGAAGCGGCCATTGATTTTCCGGAAGAGGAAATCGATTTTCTGGCCGATGGCAAAGTGGCGGCGCAGCTTTCCGGGTTGCGTACAGAGCTGGACAATATTTTGCACAATGCGCGCCAGGGTGCGCTGATGCGTGAAGGCTTGCAGGTGGTGATTGCTGGCAAGCCGAATGCCGGCAAATCCAGTTTATTGAATGCGCTGGCTGGGCGCGATGCGGCTATCGTGACAGACATTGCCGGCACTACGCGTGACGTGCTGCGCGAACATATCGCTATCGATGGCCTGCCTTTGCATATTATCGATACTGCAGGTTTGCGCGACAGCGCAGACACGGTGGAGCAGGAGGGTATACGCCGCGCCTGGGCAGAAATTGCAAAAGCCGACCTGGTATTGCTGCTAGTGGATAGCAGTGAGAGCGCAGAAACTGATCCGGATAAACTTTGGCATGAGGTGTCACAACACGCCCGCCCTGTCGTTAAAACGCTGGTAGTGCAGAACAAGATTGATGCCAGCGGCCTGGATCACGCTGCGAGCGCAGGTCTTGCGCGCGTGTCGGCCAAAACCGGTGCGGGTATTGACGCCTTAAAAGCCAACCTGAAAGAGAGTGCCGGTCTGCAGAGCGCCGGCGAAGGCCTGTTCAGTGCACGTGGTCGGCATGTTGATGCCCTGTTGCGCAGCCAACATTTATTGACCGAAGCCACACAGCGTTTTTCCAGCACGGGTGCGGGCGAACTGTTGGCCGAAGATCTGAAGCTGGCACAACAATATCTGGGTGAAATCACCGGACAGTTCAGCAATGACGAGCTGTTGGGGCGCATATTCAGCAGCTTCTGTATCGGTAAATAGAGCCGCAGGCCGTCATGCGATGGTCATAAATTTGCTATATATTTGGGAACACCCCACTCACTAAGCGACTGTTTTGTGAAAGAGTCCAGCCCCGTCCTCGCGCCCGCCCTGCATCTGGTCAGTCCAGCTGAAACACCACAGCCAACCATCGATCTTGGTAAGCAGGAGCTCTACATCAACCGCGAGTTGTCACAGCTGGCCTTCAATTTGCGTGTGCTGGATCAGGCCATGGACCAGACGCATCCATTGCTGGAGCGTTTGAAATTTCTGCTGATATTCAGCTCCAACATGGATGAATTTTTCGAGATTCGCGTTGCCGGCCTGAAAAAACAGATCGAGTTCCAGCGTGAAAACCCGGGGCCGGATGGCATGCGCCCGCGTGAGGCGCTGGAGGAAATTTCACGGCAAGTGCACGCCGCCGTGCAACAGCAATATGAAGTATTCAATAACATTCTGGTGCCGGCGCTGGAAAAAGAAAATATCCGCCTGTTGCGCCGCCATCAATGGACGCCAGAGCAGGCCGCGTGGGCGCGCCGTTATTTTCGCGACGAAGTGCAGCCCGTTGTCAGCCCGATCGCGCTGGATCCCGCACACCCCTTCCCGCGCCTCGTGAACAAAAGCCTGAATTTTATTTTATCGCTGGATGGCAGCGATGCATTCGGGCGTGAAGGCGGATTTGCGATTGTGCCTGCACCGCGTTCATTGCCGCGCATCATTCGTATCCCGGACAGGCTGACGGATGGCGGTGATAACTTTATATTTTTATCCTCGATCATCCATGCCTATGTCGATGACCTGTTTCCCGGCATGACAGTGCGCGAGTGCCACAAATTTCGCGTGACGCGCAATGCCGATCTGGAAATGAATGCGGCGGAAGTCGAAGACATTGCACTGGCACTGAAAGGTGAGTTGTCATCGCGCCGTTTCGGTACGGCGGTGAAGCTGGAAGTATCGAATGAATGCCCGGAAGAGATGTGTAGCATTCTGCTGGAACAATTTAATCTCAATGAAAGTGAAATGTTTCGTCTCGATGGCCCGCTGAATTTGCACCGTTTACTGAAGCTGGGCAGCATGCTGAATCGACCGGATCTCGCCTACCCCGAGTTTTCACCCGGCATCCCCGCTGCCTTGAGCGCAGAAAAAAATATTTTTGACAGCATCCGCCGGGAAGACCAGTTGCTGTTGCATCCATTCCAGTCATTCACGCCGGTAATTGATTTTCTGCGCAGCGCCGCAAAAGATCCGGATGTGTTGGCGATCAAACAGACGTTGTATCGCACTGGCGGAAAATCAGAAATCGTCGATGCCCTGGCAGAAGCGGCGCGTAACGGCAAAGAAGTGACAGCCGTGGTGGAATTGCGCGCGCGCTTTGACGAAGAAGAGAATTTGCAACTCGCCAGCCGCTTGCAAGAAGCGGGTGCAGTGGTGGTCTACGGTGTGCTCGGCTATAAAACCCACGCCAAGATGTCGATGGTGGTGCGGCGTGAAGCGGGGAAATTGCGCCGCTATGTGCATCTCGGCACCGGCAATTACCACAGCGGCAATGCGCGTGCGTACACCGATTACAGTTTATTGACGGATGATGATGACATTTGTGCCGATGTGCACCGTGTTTTCCAGCAACTGACCGGTATGGGAAAAGCCAGTAAGCTGCAGGCGCTGATGCACGCGCCATTTACACTACAAAAACATTTGCTGGTAATGATCGACAAGGAAATTGCGGCGGCAAAAGAAGGCAGGCCGGCGCACATTATTATCAAGATCAATGGCCTGACTGAACGGAAAATGATCAGGGCGTTATATAAAGCGTCGCAGGCTGGCGTAAAAATCGATTTGATTATTCGTGGTGTATGCTGTTTGCGTCCACAGGTGCCAGGTGTTTCCGACAACATCCGTGTGATTTCGATTGTTGGCCGTTTTCTGGAACATACCCGCGTGTTTTTCTTCCAGAACAGCGACCCACAAATTTATTGTGCCAGTGCAGATCTCATGGAGCGCAATTTGATGCACCGGGTGGAAGTGGCTTTCCCGATTTACCATATGAAACAGATCAAGCGTATCCGCGCTGAGCTGGATATGTATCTCAACGACAACACCCAGGCTTGGGAGCTTGATGCCAGCGGTAAATACAATCGGCTAACGCCAAAACACCGCCACGCTAAAACAGCGCAGCAGCAGTTGCTGGAAAAGCTGGAGAATTAAAAAAGCCACCTGGACGGTGGCTTTTATGCGTAAATAATAAAAAGATCAACCGCGCTGGATGCCGATATTTTCCGGTGAGCCATCGGCTGCGTGTACATATTCAGCACGCACACGTGTCGGTTTCACGGTGAAGGTGATGCGCTCATCTCCGGGTTGGTCAAACGGGTACACATCCTGTTTCATGTATTTTTGCGCGATGCTGTTGATAAAGCTGCGATCGGTGTCTTCGCTGATCTCGACGTTGCCGCGAATTTCCAGATAGCGCCACGGATTGGCGGGATCGACAATGCATAAAGCTACGCGCTGGTCGCCCGCCAGGTTTTTGTATTTCTGGCGCGCTTTCAAGGTGCTGAAGCGCACAAATTCACCATCCCACACAAAAGCGACTACGTTGTTGGCGAGTGAGCCATTGGGCATCACCATCGCTACCTGCGCGTAGTTGTTGCCCTTGACGATATCGTAATGACTCTCCGGAATTTTATTGCTATTGGCATCAGCTGGCTTCGGCATACAGCACACCTTCAGATTTTTTCGGGTTCCTGAATTCAGCCAGCAATTGTGCTTCCTTGATTTTCGCATCGTGCACGTGTTTGTCTTTCACCACGTCGTAGCCGCGAATCTCTTCCGGGATTTTGGCCAGCTTGACCGCAGTAGCAAAATTGTCGGCATTGAGCGCAGGCAAGATGACATTCTGGATCAGGTCTTCATACTGCGTGATCAATTCGCGTTCCATTTTGCGGTGCGGGAAATAACCGAAAATATCAAACGGCGTGCCGCGCAGGAATTTCAGTTTGGCCAGCCATTCAAAGGCCGTGAACATGCCTTCGCCGAACAGTTTCTTGCCGTAGCGCCCGGTGAGCGGGTCGCGTTTGGACAGTAATGGCGGCGCGAGATGCACTTCCAGCTCGAAGTCGCCTTCAAACTGTTTCTCCAGATTTTTACGGAATTCGCCGGAAGTGTACAAACGTGCGACTTCGTATTCATCCTTGTACGACAACAATTTTGAATAGTAGGTCGCCACCGCTCTGGCCAGGTCTTCACTGCCAAATTTTTCTTTCTCGACAGCGCTAACTTTTTCTACCAGCGCTTTGTACTTCGCGGCTAGCTCAGCATTTTGATAACCGGTGAGATGCTCAACGCGATGCGCAATCAATTCCGGCAGTGTTTTCGGTTTCGCTTCCAGTTCGGCCAGCATTTGCGGGCGCGCGGCATCCTGCACTGTTTTCATGTCGTGGGCGGCTAAACGTCCCCACATGAAAGTGCGTTTGTTCATTTCCACTGCGGTGCCGTTCATTTCAATCGCTTTCAACAGGGATTCAGCGGACAGCGGCAACAAACCTTTCTGGTAGGCATAGCCCACCTGGAACAGGTTGGAAGCAATCGCATCACCAAACAGTGCAGTGGCCAATTGCGCAGCAGGAATTACAAACGCATGATCGGGGCCAGCAGCGGCCTTGATGGCGGCTTCCATGGTGTTGCTGGAAAAATCCATGTTCGGGTTGGCAGCAAAATCGCTGGTCGGTGCAACAAAATTATTCACCACCAGGCTGGTGCGACCTTTGGCAATCTTGCTCATCGCATCCTGCCCCGCCGTCACGATAATGTCGCAACCCAATACCAGATCAGCGCGCGCAGTGGCGATACGCACGGCGTGCAAATCTTCCGGTGTTTTGCCGATACGGATGTGGCAGGTGACGGCGCCATTTTTTTGTGACAAGCCGACCACATCCAGACAGGAAATGCCCTTGCCTTCCAGATGTGACGCCATACCCAACAATGCGCCGATAGTCACAACACCGGTGCCGCCGATGCCGGTGATCAATATATTCAAGGGTTGGTCAAGTTTGGCGAGCGTTGGCTCGGGCAATTGCGCAAATAGATGCGTTTCATCGATCTGGCCGATGCCGCCTTTTTTCATCTTGCGCGGCTTGCCGTGATGCACGGTGACAAAACTCGGGCACATGCCTTTGACGCAGGAAAAATCTTTATTGCATGAAGACTGGTTGATGCGGCGCTTGCGGCCGAATTCGGTTTCATTCGGTTCGATAGCGATACAGTTGGATTGCACCGAGCAATCACCGCAACCTTCGCACACCAGTTCGTTGATAAAGATGCGCTTATCCGGATCCACCATTTTGCCGCGTTTGCGCAGGCGACGTTTTTCCGTGGCACAAGTCTGGTCATATACGATGACGGTGGTGCCGATCATTTCGCGCAGTTCGCGTTGCACCGCATCCAGTTCGTCGCGATGACGGAATTCTGTGTGCGGCGGAAATTTGCTCTTGTCGTGTTTTTCAATATCGTCAGATACCACGACCACTTTTTTCACGCCTTCAGACAAAACCTGATGCACAACTTCTGGCGCAGTGATTTCACCTTCCAGATGCGAACCTTCTATCGGCTGGCCGCCAGTCATGGCGATCGCGCCATTTAACAAAATCTTGTACGTGATGTTGGCTTTCGCCGCCACGTTGGCGCGTATCGCTAACAAACCGGAATGGAAATAGGTGCCGTCACCGAGATTCTGGAAAATATGTTTGGTGTTGGTGAATGGCGCCTGGCCGATCCATGCCGCACCTTCGCCGCCCATGTGGAACAGCGCCGGTGTTTTACGCTCCGGCAGCCACACTGCCATACCGTGACAGCCGATGCCACCCATCGCGATCGAACCGTCCGGCACGTTGGTGGACGTGTTGTGCGGGCAACCGGCGCAAAAACTGGGCAGGCGCATCAAGTTTGTTGCTGCGCTGGCAGCAATCACGCCGCAGGCATTCGGCTTCAGATAATTTTCGATCTGGTCATCAGCGATCATTTTTAACAAACGTGCGCCGATAATGCGCGCCACAATCGGTGCGTCGAGTTCACCTTCGGATGGCACCAGTGGCGCACCGGTGTCATCAAATTTTCCGACCAGACGCGGACGCTGCGGCATGTTGTACAACTGCTTGGCGATCTGGTCTTCCATGAACGAACGTTTTTCTTCAATTACCAACAGTTCATCGCAGCTTTCTGCAAACGCTTGCAAGCCTTGCGGCTCCATCGGCCAGGTCAGCGCAACTTTGTAGATCGCAATACCGAGTTGTTCGGCGCGCGCATCGTCGATGCCCATTTCTTCCAGCGCATCGCGCACGTCGAGATAGGCTTTACCGGTGGTGACGATACCTAATTTGTTTTTAATACCGGGAGTGCTGCCGCCCAACATCTGTTTGTCGAGTTTATTGGCGCGCGCAAACGCTTGTACAGCGACCATGCGTTGCTGGAACTGGCGCGCTTCTGCCACCATCGGGTACACACCGAACTGGCTGTTCAGGCCACCTGCCGGTGGTGTGTAGTCTTCGGGATATTTGATAACGACGCGGCTGGGGTCGACATAGCAGGAAGCGGATGATTCCACGGTATCGGTCACGCAGATGAAACCGATCCAGCAGCCTGAGTAGCGCGACATGGCAAAGCCGTACAGGCCGAGGTCGAGGTAATCCTGCACGGTGGCCGGATTCAGCACCGGCATGGAGAAATGCAGGAAAGCGTGTTCGGACTGGTGGGCGATGGTGGACGACTTGGCGCCGTGGTCATCGCCGGCCAGGCACAACACGCCGCCCAGTGCTGCCGCGCCGTTGTAGGAGCCGTGTTTCATGGCATCGCCAGAGCGATCGACGCCCGGGCCCTTGCCGTACCAGATGCTGAACACACCGTCGTATTTTGCGCCCTCGATCTGGTTTACCTGCTGCGAACCCCATACCGACGTGGCGGCGAGATCTTCGTTCACACCCGGCTCAAAGTGGATGTGATTCTCTTCCAGGTGCTTCTTCGCAGCCCAGAGTTGCAGGTCGTACATACCCAGTGGGCTGCCGCGATAACCGGAGATGAAGCCGGCAGTGTTCTTGCCTTCGGTCAGATCGCGGTGGCGCTGCATGATGGGCAAGCGCACCAGCGCCTGCGAGCCCGTCAGGAAGATGCGGCCGGATTCAAGGGTGTATTTATCGTCGAGGGAAACGTCTTGCATGGCTAGTCTCTGTTACCAGGAATACAGGGTGAGAATTGTAGCCGTTATTGGCCGCAGTGGGGTCGGGAATTACCGCCGGCAGAACAGCCGGGATCCGGTCTTTTTGCTGTCATGCAACGTGCTGATATTAGCCTTACTATACTGGCAGCAATGGTGTGGGCTGGCATCGACAAGGAGCAGCAGATGGAATACATCAGGAATTCGATAGGATTGAAGATTTTTTCCGTGGTGAGCCTGATTGTGTTGTTGATGGTGTGCATCACGGTGATGAATTTGCGCGTGCAGGCGCAGGTCAGTGCCGCACTGGATCAGGTGGCAAACCGCTACATCATGATCTATGGCGATATGTCGCACGCCAATGTGCGTTCGGTGGAAGAGGCGCTGTACATCCGCCGCCTGATCATCGCCAAATTCTTGCTGAAAGATGATGTGGCAGCACAGGCGCTTGCCGATGATGTTACACAGAATATCAAAGCCTTCGATGAAGACATCGCAAAGATCCGCCAGCAGATTGCTGCGGGCAATAATGGCGATAATATTTTTTCCGATGCCGTCACCATGGCGCGCATTGACGAAAAACTGGCCTTGGCACAGACACTGCAGCAGCAGAAGTTATCCGGCCTGCAAGAGAAAGTTCTGCACGAAGATGTAGAGGGACTGCGACAGGATCTGCCGATGCTGGGTGTCTGGCGCAAGGATTTCAACACCTATCTGGAAGACACGCGACAATTATTGCTGGAGGCTACACAGCGCGCTGCTGCAGACGCCATGCAACTGCAGCAGCGCGCCATGCGCATCAGTGTCATCGCGGTGTTGCTGGCGTCGCTGCTGGCACTGGCTGTTGCCGCCTGGATCACACGCAGCCTGGTGCGGCCGGTGCGTGCTTTGCTGCATGGTACGCAGTCCGTGATTGGCGGTCAGCTGGATGTTGATCTGCCCGTAACCACCAGCGACGAGATCGGTCATCTCACCCAAAGCTTCAACAAGATGGCAGAAGGTTTGCGCACCGGCAATCGCGTGCGCGATATTTTTGGCAAATACGTTGATCCGCGCATCGTCGAAGATCTCATCGAAAAACCGCAGTTGATGAGCAGCGAAGGCGAACGCCAGACCATGACCGTGCTGTTTTGTGACATGCAGGATTTCACGCGTTTGAGCGAAACATTGACACCGGCAGCGCTGGTCAAATTGCTCAACCGTTATTTCACGCTCATTTCTGAAGCCGTGCATGAAAACGGTGGCGTGATCGACAAGTTCATTGGTGATGCCGTCATGGCGTACTGGGGCAAGCCGTTCAACGCAGAAAACGAACAGGCAGAGCGTGCGCTGGGTGCGGCAGCGGCCATGAAAGGGAAAGTGGAACAACTGCAGCAGGAGTTGCCACAATTGCTGGGTTTGCGCACCAACCTGCCAGTGATCGGTGTGCGTGCGGGCATCGCTACCGGCGAGGCGATTGTCGGTAATATCGGTTCGGACAGGACGCGCAATTTCACGATTATCGGCGACACCGTAAATCTTGCTTCACGGCTTGAAGTGGTGAATAAACTTTACAATACCAATGTGTTGGTGACGGAAGAAACCGCCGCGATGGCTACCGGTTTTTTCCTGCGCGAAGTAGACACGATTATTGTTCCGGGCAAAACGGAAGCCAAGCGTATTTTTGATGTGTTGGGTGTGGAGACAGATATTACGCCGGAGCAGAAGCAGTTGGCGGAATATTATGCCGTTGCGTTATCGGCCTATCGCCAGCAGGACTGGTCAGCTGCGCGGGAAGCATTATTGCGCTGTCTCACAACCGTGCCGGATGACGGCCCTGCAACAGCATTGCTGGCGCGTCTGGTGCAGTTTGAAAAACATCCGCCAGCGAAAAACTGGGATGGCGCGTGGGCCATCCTGCAAAAGTGATACCGCTTATGTATTCATAACAAACACCGGTTTGCCGTTGCTGCCCGCATCCACTTCGCGGTAAACCTGCAAGCCAGTGGATAATGCATATTCACGCACATGACCCGGCGCAGCCATACCCGCATCAAACATGGCGCGCAACTGGTCAAGCATTTTTGCGCTGGTGGGTAAATCGTGCAGCAGTGAATTCACGCCGACCAGATTGCTGCCGCGGCGATAGAAATCCAGCAATGGGAATTCGGCGATTTTGGCGACAGGTGCCGCGATAACGGCGATAGCGCCGTAGAGTGTTATTGTGCCGACCGCCGCACTTAACCAGAAACCGGTGGTATCAAAAACAGCATCGGCGCCATCAGGAAAATATTTCTGCACGCTGCTGGCAAGTGACGCTTCATCCGTTAATAAAATACTGTCGATACCCTGTGCTTGTAACGATGCCTGTTGTGCCGGTTTTCTCACCGCCGCAAGAAGCTGTGCGCCGCGTTGCCTTGCCAAGGCAATCGCTGCACTGCCCACTGCGCCGGCTGCGCCGATGATCAACAAACGGGTATTTTTTTTCACGCCGCTGCGATCCAGCGCTTCCATTGCCGTGATGTACGGCACGCCGACCGCCGCAGCTTCAGTAAAGGACAGCGCCTCTGGTTTCAGTGATAAACCGGCAACAGGAAACGCGAGGTATTCTGCGTGTGAACCATCGCGGGTAAAGCCGATACCTTTGCCGCTGCCCCACACCGCTTTGCCTTGCCATTCACTTGGCCCTTCGATAACGACGCCAGAAAAATCGCGGCCTGGAATGCGCGGCAAAGTTGTGTAAGGGAATCGCCCCAGGACATTTTTGATATCGCTGGGGTTGATGCCGGATGCGTGAATTTTTACCAGCACGTCGCCATCATGCAATACCGGCATGGCAACATCGCGCAGTGCAAGTGCATCGAGCGTGCCGGTTTTTTCAAAATGTAAAGCTTGCATAAAATACCTTCCTGTTCGACTAAGTGTTGGCTTGCGCAAGCG
>DATIDQ010000106.1:0-12356 GCA_035456205.1 Pseudomonadales bacterium | reverse complement strand
ATTATTCCCGTGTATGACGGTTTCGAAGAAACAAAGAGATGTATTCAATCTGTTCTGGATAATAAAAACTCTTCTTTGTTTAACGTTCTGGTCATTGAAGACTGTTCTCCCAATTCGGATATTAAAAGGTACTTGCGGGAGCTTTCAGATCAGAGCTTGATTGAGCTGTTTGTTAATGGGGAGAACCTTGGTTTTGTTGGTACGGTTAATCGCGGCATGTCATTACACCTTGAACGTGATGTTTTGCTGTTAAACAGTGATACCGTCGTTGCAAATGACTGGCTAGACAGAATTTTAGCTCATGCTGATTCACATCCTGACATAGCCACTATTACACCATTTTCTAACAACGCTGAAATTTGTAGTTTCCCACGTTATTGCCAGCCCAATCCGCTTTTTGGCGGCATGTCCGTTCATGAGGTGGATGCTGTATTTGCATCTTTACCAATGCGCCAGATTGATGTGCCAACCGGTGTCGGTTTTTGTATGTATATACGCCGGGATGCCCTGAATGAAGTGGGTCTTTTTGACCAGAAAACATTTGGCAGGGGGTATGGCGAGGAGAATGATTTTTGTATGCGTGCGGCAGCGCTTGGTTGGCGTAATGTTACCTGCAGCAATGTTTTTGTTTTTCATGATGGAGGTGTCAGTTTTTCAACAGAAAAAGCAGAGCGTGTTGAACATGCAATGACTGTTTTAGATAAAAGATATCCTTCCTATCATCGTATGATTCAGGAGCATTTAAAAAAGGATCCGGAGAGACCTTTTCGCGTATTGGCTCAGCTCCATATCATGCAACAATCAAAACGTCCAAAGTATCTCTTTGTAGCGCACCGCCTTGGTGGTGGAGTTATCAAGCATTTGCAAGAGCTGGCCGAACATGTCGGTAAAGATGCAGATTTCCTGTTTCTGAAACCGGGAGAAGGGACGCAGGTTGAGCTTGGTTGCCATTATGGTAGTTATCATTGGTCGCTTTTTTTCGATTTAAATAATGATTATCAAAAACTGCTTGATCTTCTGTGTTCGTTAAATATTGAACGTGTACACTTGCACCATGTTATGGGTGTTTCGGATGATGTTCTGTCTTTACTGGATGAGCTTGCAGTTCCTTATGATGTGACTTTACATGACTATTACTTTGTTAATGCCAATCCTACATTAACGGATCGTGATGGCATATTTGCTGAGTCAATTGAAACGCGGGACATGCTTTGCGCTGACAGTTATCCTATTCCGTACCAAATTACTGTTGTTGAGTGGCGTGCGAAATATGGCGAGTTACTATCAAAAGCTGACAGGGTATTTTCACCGACTTCTCGTTGTAAGGAAGTACATCTTGAGTATTTTCCCGAACTTTCTATTGATGTTGCGTATCACCCTGAATGGGAACAGTCTCATCCGTATGCCCAACCTTTTATCCCGACTATAGCAAGCAGCGATAAACTTAAAGTTCTGGTCGTGGGTGCGATGAGTCGCGAGAAAGGTGCGGATGTGCTGGAGCGGACGGCAACGTATCGTGATCCGCTCAATAGGCTGGAATATCATCTGCTCGGTTATGCTTACCGTCCTTTAGCGCCGGATGTTATTCAACACGGTGCTTACGATGATGCCAATCTTGATAACCTTATTACTGAATTGAAGCCGCATTTAATCTGGTTTCCTGCGCAGTGGCACGAAACCTATAGTTATACATTGAGTGCCGCATTGCGTAGTGGCTTACCTATTCTTGCCAGTGATCTCGGGTCATTTCCTGAAAGATTACAGGATCGGCCGCTTAGCTTTATAAAATCCTGGCGTACAACACCTATCGAATGGAACGATACGCTATTGCAAATTCGCGATGTATTGTTGTCCAAGCAGGGGCAGCAGGATGATATGTCTGGCTGGAATCAAATGGAGTTGGATAGCTCTGAGTTTCTTTATAGCCGCGATTACGTGGTGAAAAATGAAGAGCTGCGCCAGTCTGATAAACTGTTACCGTCTATTGATCGTCTTGCAGTCTGGTGTTATCTGCCTGGCACGGGTAGGTTTATGGGGATTTCATGGCGTGAAAAAATACTCTATGTTTTGAGTCATTTACGCGAAATGCCTGGATTGCGCCATCTATTACGCGTGGTTCCGTTTCATTGGCAGCGAAAAATAAAACGTTGGTTCAGCCATCGTCCTATGCATGATGTGATTATTGATCAGGAAGCTCGCTGATATCTTGCCAGAGAGTTTTGTGCGGAGTTGCATCTTCTCCCTCGGGGCGACCGTTGGTGTAGTAATACAGGGCAATAGATTTCCGTGAGTGTTCTTGTGGACAGTTGAGTGGATGAGGGTGGCCATGAAAACTGTCGCGCGTTGTAGAAAAAATGACGCAACGCCCTCCTATAGGTGAAATGCGTTTTTCACATTGGCTCATATCGCGGGCCCACAATTCCAGATCGCCTCCCCATTCTTCCTGCCAGCCAGGATTCAGATAGACAAGAATATTCAGGCGTCTGTCGAGCTGAAAGTTCGGGTGTTTATTAAAATCAGCATGAATCATCAGTAGACCATCACGTAGGGTTTCGTGTGTGCCGCCGCCAGCCATATGTGGATCGGGTATGAGATTGGTTATGCCGGTCAGTTTTTCCAGAAAAACCAGAAAGGGTGCTGAATTAAGCTCCCAGTAGAGTTGCCGTATCAAATGATCTACACCGGCCTGATTGGATAACCAGCGTTTGTTAGGTTGCGGAAACTTTCCATTGTCGGTTTTGGCGACATCGGATGTCTGGCCGGGTTTTTCTTTGAGTTGTGGAAATTTCGTCAATATTTCTTGCACTAATGATGGCTTGAGAAACTCATCAAGCACAATATGGGGAAATGGTTGAGCTTGTTGGTACGCATTGGAAAATTGCTCGGCAATTGCGTCCAGTCTTTCGTAGTCGAGCAGAGGGGTGATGCCCATATTCATGAGTGCACCTCTCTTGTAGTGGCTGGATGATGCTGCCAGTAGCTAACCTGTAAGGATGCATTGCCTGTGCTGGTTGTATCCAGAGACTGTGCATTGGTACAGAGTTGTGCGTTGCCGTTGTCGAGTTGAATCACCACGACCAGTGCTACATCAAGACGAGTATCGGGAGTGTGCCATTGATGGAGTCCTGTTGTATCAGGTGGCAATAGAAGCCGGGTTTGTTTGCAATGCGTATCGGGTAGTAAATTGTGCAACCCTGTGATGTTTTCCAGCACACGTAGCATGATGCCACTCTGCAATTCCCACAGGCATTGTCGGCTGACCGGTGTTATCTGGCGCTGCAATAGTGTGTTGCTTCCATGTGACAGGATTGCACGGTCGATAAGCAGATTGTCACGAAGTATGGCGAGGTGTTCGGTGCGCACAAATTGTGTGACATGCAGTGAGCCAGTCGTCATATCGCTGCCTAAGTAGTGGGCACGTAAATGACCATAACCGAATAGTGATTCGTAGCTGTTTACTTCACGCGTAGACTGTTCACTCGATGTCATGAATGGGTGTCCGTTATTTCGTATCCATAGGCTGCAAGATCCAGCCCGGTCAATTGTTGCAGGCGAGTGTTACTCGCGGCAAATTGTCCACTAAAGACAGTGCTGACTGTTTGACGGAAATCATCTTCGAACCAGTTATTGGTGAATGCAGGAAAAGAGTTGTTCTTGCTGCGTTTTATCCGTTTGTGAACTTGAGCTTCCGTAGAGGCAAGAGGGCCCGCGTAGTTGAAAGGGCTGGATAACAACAGGTTTCGTAAGCGCTGCAGGTACAAGCTGATTAACGGTTGGTTTTTATTGACCCGTTTTTTCCACGGCAAGCGTTCAAATGCAGGGGTGGGCGAGCATTGTGCATGTTGGAGGATCGTGAGCATGAAATGCTTTGGATCGTCGATAAAGGCTTCATACGGCATAACCAGTACATTATCGCGGCCAAAAAGTTGCTGGTAGTACGCCGTTGCCAGATCAAAACGCAAGAAATCAAGATTGAATTGTGGAGCCAGTGAAGTATCTTTTGGATTCAGCAGGCGTTTGATACTGTGTGGCATGCCCCAGACAACCATGGTTTTATACAGTGATCGCATCAACTGGCGTTGTTCACGCACAATCAACAGTATGCGCGCATCAGGAAAAAGCTGTTTGAGGCGGTCTGCATTCTGTTTGGCGTTGTATCCACCGCAGTAGGGGTTGCCAATTAATGCTTCCGCGCTGCACACGGGGACAAGGTTGTTTGTGCCGGCATTTTTTTTCAATGCTTCTTCGATAAAACGAATGCATAGCGCTTCATCAAAGCAGAAAGGTGTCGGGTCTATTAATCCGATGGTTGTATGGAGTGAATCAAGCACATTAATAAATCCCTGTTCTGGTTTGAACAGGGATTTTTGCATCCATGATGACAAGGCTTTGGGAAAGCCAATATGTATCAGTGGCGTGCCCAGATGATGTGCTTGATGATCAAAGGCCATGGTGTATTACTGGGGCGGATTTTTAGTGGCAGCAGCCTGTGCCGCGTTGTCGGCTTGCTGCTGTTTTTTCTGTTGTTGCATGCGCTCCTGGCGTGCAACCTTGCGTTTTAATTCGTGGAATTTCGCAGCATGTGCATAAAAAGCGCGTAACGCTTCGTGTGTTTCAGCATTGCCCTCAAACAACATCTTCAGTAGTGGGTTGGTTAATTCTGCACCGCCGGCTTTGCGGAGCACGCCCAACCCGAATCCCTGTTTGAATGTAAAGCTGTTGTATTGCGGTGCTATTTCTTCCCAGAACTTCCAGGCACCAAAATCCATCATGCGAGCCTGGATGTCATGAAACAGCACAACACCGCCGGGTTTGACTTTGGGAAACCAGTTGCGGAAATCTTCTGAAACTGCTTCGTAGGTATGCAGGCCATCAATATGTACCAGATCAACGGACTCGTCGCTGAAGTGGTTGAGTGCATCATTGAACAACATACGCATCAGGTACGTAATACTCGCATAATTTTTTCTGGCGTGTTGCTGCACTGCTTCAAAAATGGTGTTGTCATATTCTCCTGTATGTTCATCGCCAGCCCAGGTGTCCACTGCATAACAGAGACCATCAATATTGTTTTCAGCCATGGATTGGCAGAAGCAGAAAAACGATGTGCCGTGTTGTGTGCCCAGTTCCACCAGTAGTTGTGGACGCACTGCAGCAACAATGTCATAGCCGAAAGGAAGATGATCCACCCACGTGCTGAAGGCCATGTATTGTGGGGAAAAATTCCGGAGTGAAGGGGGAAGGAATGGCTGCATGATTTGTCCTGAGTTAAATTGCCCTGAATAAGTATCGCCGGAATAATTGTTTTAATAGTCAAATTTGTACTGCTCAATGCGCGGGTCATCTGGCCAGGGTTGCTGGCCGTGTCGTTCCAGTCTTCTCAAACGTTTTTGGGATTTCTGGCTGGCAAACTGCAAAAATTTTTGTGCGTGGCTTTCACATGCGCCCAGCAGCATCGGTTCGCGGCGCAGTGAGTGGAATGTGTTCTCCCAGTAACTGTGCAGTTGTTTACGATGACTTTCCAACACTTCTTCAAGATCGCTCCACTGTGCCGTGGTAATGCCACCGTGGAATTGGTGAAACGAGCCTTCACCTGCCATTACAAAGTAGTGGCGGCTGTCTGGCAATAGGCCGAGTTGGCGAAATATATGCAGATTGATAGAGCCACCACCGGGCAACTGGAAATCCGGGTTGGCGCCACCAATGGCGGCAAAATTCCTGGCAGAGGTCATTACACAGTTGCACTCCATCAAGGGGTTCATGCAACCGTTGGGATTGGCTCCGCTGATGGTGGCAATATCAAACAGGCGATAGCCGTTTTGCTGCCAGTTCGTCTCGGCCAGCAGGGCCATTTCCACCTGTTCGTCATAAGCCGCATCAAGATGGTGATGTTGATCTTGCCAGCCCAGGCTATATCCCGGCACGGCTACCAATGCATCGCTATCTGCAGCGATGGCCATCAAGCCATATTCCACCACGCGGGGAGTTACCATGCGTGCGCCATCGACCATCAGACAGATGTTGTTGCCACGTGCTTGTGCCGCACCAAAATTGATAGCACCAACTGGAGATTGGCTGGTTTCATTGCGCAGGAAATAACGAATATTGTTGCCCAGTGCCAAAACATCGACTTCAGACAACGTACTAGCAGAATTATTTTCCACCACGATGATTTCGTAGTCCTGTTCGCGCACATTGCGCTGGTGGCGCGCGGAGAGACTGTACAGCGTATTCATTGCCTGGCGCTGCATGTTGTACACCACCACAATGAAGGACAAGCGGGGAGAATTGTCAGTCAAATGTTTGTCTCCATTCTGTGTCTAGCGTGGATCGCAGCGCGTGATATCACTGGAGTCACTCTGGTAATAGAAGTGGCTGCGCGAGCGATCATCCTGACAAAAAATACAGCGCTTTTCGTGTAAGCGATTAAATCGTTTCTGGCCTCTGACACTGCTGTAATGCAGTAGCCGTTGTGCATGACTGGTCGCTGCACCGATAAGGAATGGTTCGCGTTCCAGAGCGGGAAAACGACCGTGCCAGATACTTTCCAGTTGTTCACGAAATTGTGTCAATAACGCTGTGCGTCCTTCTACCTGCGCCGTGGTTACGCCGCCATGAAACTGATGGAATGTGCCTTCACCTGCCATGACACAATAAGGTTCGCACTGTGGCAGCATGCCTATAGAACGAAACATGTGCAGATTGAGCGAGCCACCGCCTGGATACTGGAAGCGTTCATCGGCGTAACCGATGGCTGCAAAATTATCGCGCGATGTGAAGTAGCAATTATTTTCGAGAAAAGGTTGGAATATTCCGCGAGGATTGGCTTCGCCCAGATTGCCCACATCAAACAAACGGTAACCATTATCTTGCCAGGCTGTTTGTTCCAGCATTTGCTGTTCCTGTGCTTCACCGTAATCACAATCAATATGCTGGTAATGCAGGTGAGGGCCAAGATTGAACGCGGGCACCGCCACCAGTGCATTAGCCGACATCCGCGATGCTACCAACGCGTACTCCACCACACGGGGCGTCACCATGCGCGCGCCATCAATGATCAGGCCGATGAACGGCGCCCGGGCTTCACGAAACCCTTCATTGATGGCATTGACTGGCGAAGGCGAGGGTTCAGTGCGCTGGTAGTGACGAATATTGCCACCCAGCGCTTGTACTGCTGCCGGATCCAGATTGTCGGTTGACAGGTTTTCCATCACGACGATTTCGTAGTCAGCTTCGTTCACGTTGCGCTGGTAGCGGGCAGACAAGCTATACAGCGTGTTCATTGCCTGACGCGACATGCGGTAGACCACGACAATGATCGAGAGTTTGGGCATTGACTGTTTCTTATGGCGAGTGCTGTAGCGGATGGTAGCTGACTCACAATGCATTTGCGATACTGCACCAATCTGACCGGTTGGTACTGTTTGTAATGCTGCTGAAAAAGGCTCGCCCAATCCTGATCAACGTCTTGTTGTTTCTCGTGGTATCTGCTCCGGTGTATGTACTGGCGGAGTACGCTTTCCCCCGTGTTTTCACCAGTCTGTTTCCGCTGGCATGGGCGCAGAAATTTGAAGAGTTTGATGGTGTCTGGCCTTTGTTCCAGAGTTCAAAGCGTGGCTTTTATCCGCAGGACTATATAGCGCTCTCTGGTGATTCCTATGCAATGGGCATGGGCGATGCCATGTATGAAAACCTGCCTGATGCCCGGCGACCACGTTTCCACAGCGCACATACCATTCAGGATCTGACAGACAGGGATGTTATTGCTTTCGGGTTGCCGGGGTCTGGCAGTATCCGTGGTGCGATCAGCAATCCGGTGGCTGGTCTGCACTATCTGCGCAAACTGGTGGACGAGAATTTTCCTGCGCCGCAGTGGATGGTGTTGTACTTCTACGAAGGCAATGATCTCACTGAAAACTGGATGTATTACGAAAAAACATTTTTGCCGGATCATGCAGCCAGTGATTATGAAAATCCCGCCGTGTTTGATAATTATGTGCAACAGGTTGTGTTAGGGCGCCAGCATCTTTATCTCGCGGCGGATGCAGCTGGTTGGAAAGACAGGCTGTTTTTTTTCCGTTTTGCCTATCGTGTATTTGCCGAGCAGGTATTGAGGGAAAAATTTTATCGCAAGAAATATCCCAACGAATTCGGCATGATTTACGTACCGGAATCCCGCTGGATGCCACGCCGCAGTGACAATCCGGTTAATCACGCCATGATTGCAGGTCAGTCTGTACCGCTACCTGATAATTTGCAGGGCCCCTCCATGGATCTTTCGCCAGATCAGTTACAGCATGCTGTGGGTACATTTGGCAAGGCATTGGCCTGGAGCCGACATTATTTTCCTCAAACCCGGTTTGCAGTGGTGTATATCCCGTCTGTTTTATCCACGTATCATCTAGTGGGGAACGACGTGGATGCACAGAATTATTTTAGTGATAACACGCGTTTCGGTGTGGCGGCGCTCGAACAGCGTCATGCGTGGATACAAAATGAAGTTGCACGCGTATGCCATGAACAGGATGTACCGTTTGTTGATACCACAGATGATTTGCGTCAGGCTGCGGAGACACAGACTTTGCATGGCCCGAAAGACTGGAATCATTTCGGCAGATACGGTTATCAAGTGTTGGGTGAATCTGTTGTCAGGCAATTGCCGGCATTGCGTTGAGCAGCTGTGTAGTAGAAATCTGTTTGACAGCGCAGGGCAATCCGTTAGAATGCGCCCTCCCGAAACGGGTGGTTAGCTCAGCTGGTAGAGCATCGCCCTTACAAGGCGGGGGTCACAGGTTCGAACCCTGTACCACCCACCATACGCAACGTATGGAACGTTTCGAGAAGTAGAAAATGGCCCGGTAGCTCAGTCGGTTAGAGCGCCGCCCTGTCACGGCGGAGGTCGAGGGTTCAAGTCCCTTCCGGGTCGCCATTTTCTCTCCTACTAGATCAATTTATTATCAATCCTGCTCCCCCAACTCATTAATGCATATGCTGATGGCCAGCATGTAGCCAGCCGGCTGTAATGGTCCAGAGAGCGCAGCCAGCCAGTAACAAGGCAGCGCTGTAGCGCCAGACGTTTTGCTGCATTAGTGTCCGGATATTCCGGGCAAATATGCCGCTGGCAAACAGCGCTGGCGTGGTGCCCAGGCCAAAGAAAAACATCAAGCCGGCTGATTGCAGAGAATCAGCCTGAGAGGCTGCCCATGTGAGTGTGCTGTACACCAGTGCGCAGGGTAGCCATCCCCATAACATGCCCAATAACAAAATCTGCCAATAGTGTTGGGCAGGTAGTAGCGGCCTGGTGAATGACTGCAAAGGTTGCCACCAATGCTTGCCCAGTTTTTCCAGTTGCACGATACCGCTCCACCATTGCGCTATATGCAGTGCCATGCCGAGTAGCAATAAGCCGGCGATTGTTCTGAGCCAGGGAGCGAGTAGCGGGAATGTATGTAGCGTGTGCTGCAGTGAAGCACCGAACAGCAATGCCAATAATGTGTAGGTACTGATGCGTCCAGAATGGTAGAGCAGTAATGCCATTTTTTTTTGCGGATGATTTTGTAAACCCAAGGCGCAAGATATTCCGCCACACATGCCGATGCAGTGGCCGCTGCTCATAAAACCCAATACGCTGGCTGAGGCGAGCTGCAACAGTAACTCACTGTTCATCGGTTTTTATCTCTGCTGCAGAAGTTTCAGTGTTGGCATTTTCTGTATCTTTCTCTTCAAAAATACGTCGCGCTTCGCGGTCGAGATCGTCGTACTGGCCGCTATTGTTGGCCCATAACCAGGCGGCCACTGCGATGCCACAGAAAATTAATGCAATGGGGATGATGAGATAGAGGCTTTGCATATCAGCTTATGCCTGCTTGGTTATCGATGTTTTATGCGCTAGCAGACGCACAGCATTGCCGCTAACCAGCAGCGAGCTGAGTGCCATGCCAATGGCAGCAACCACTGGCGGCAACAACCCTGTCGCTGCCAGTGGCAGGATGCTGATATTGTAAAGCAGTGCCCAGGCAATGTTTTGCCGGGTGATGTTGCGGGTACGCATTGCCATGGCGCGCAAAACAAGAATGTCGCTCAGGCGGTTGTTGAGCAGGATGACGTCGGCTGCTAGCTGTGCTGTCTGGCTTGCCTCTGCCAGCGCCACGGAAATATCCGCGTGTGCCAGTACAGGGCCATCATTTATGCCATCGCCCACCATCATGACGCTGCCGTATTGTTGTTTCAGATTTGTCAGTACGCTGACTTTTTCTGTCGGTGTGCAATTCTGGTGTATGTCTTTAATCGCTAGTTGTCTGGCAATATCGGTCACTGCGGAAGAGTGGTCACCCGATAAAATACTGCAATGGTTTTGATGGGGTGCTTGCAGTTCGGTAAGGCAGGTTTTTGCATCAGCACGTAGTGTGTCACCGAGTGTGAAGCTGGCGAGTAGGCCATTGTTGTCGCTGAGTGCAATAATCATGTTTGCATTGTTTGCGTTTGAAAAATCCTGATGATTAGTCATGTTGCAGGCATCGATACACCATGACAGTTTGCCGATACGGTACAGTTTGTTATCAATACGACCCTCAATGCCGCAGTGCACGATATGCCGGATTTCAGAACACAATGGTAAAACGGGATTTGTAGTACGTTGGTGCTGATGGAATGCACTGGCAACAGGATGTGATGATTGGCTCTCCAGAGCGCACGCCAGAGACAGGCAGGTTTCTGCCGATAAATTTCCGTGTATTTTTGTGTCAACAATTGCCATACGTCCTTGGGTCAAGGTGCCGGTTTTGTCGAAAACAAAGCAGTGTGTCTGCGGTAATTGATGCAGTACCTGATTATTGCTGAGCAAAATACCTTGCCGACGCAATTGCAAGGTGGCTGCACTTAACGCGGCAGGAATGGCCAATGACAATGCACACGGACAGCTGGCCACCAAAACCGCCAGAAAAGCCGGCAGTGCTTTGCCCGGCTCAGTCCAACACCAGAACAGCCCGCTGGCTATCGCGATCAACAAGACTAGAGGTGTGAAATAAAAAGCTGCCCTGTCATACGGTGTGGTGGCGTGTTTGCGCAGCAGAGCTGCTTCCATGCGTTGATGCAACTGCGCCAGATGGCTTTGCAGTCCCCAGCTATGTACACGTACCCACAGTTCGCCGCCAGTGAGCGTGGTGCCTGCAATCACAGTGTCACCAATATTTTTTTGCACAGCGGTAAATTCACCGGTAATGGCAGCTTCCTCAGCGCTGCCAACGCCTTCAATCACCATGCCGTCTGTCGCTATCACATTGCCTGCTGCAATATATATGGTGTCGTTTATTTTCAAATTGTGGATGGAGATGCGTTCCTGCATGCTATCAATAATTCTGGTGCAGTATTGTGGCAACACAGGTTGTTGGGAAAATTCAGCCATTCTATTGTGACTGCGTAATTCCAGATAGCGCGCAGCAGTGAGAATGAACACCAGCATGGCGATGGAATCAAAATAGACGTCAGACGATTGCAGCAGCAGGGCAATAACGCTGGCAATGGCGGCAGCGATAATTGCCAGCGCTATCGGAAGATCCATGCCGCTGGACAGTGGTGGATGGAAGCCCGATGTATTGTTCGAAAAAATTACACGGATATTGTATTGAATGCTACGCCAGGCGCTGCGGAAAAAAATATCCGCACAATAAAACCATATCGGCAGTGACAGCAATAATGCCACCCAGTTTTGCCAGTGTTGTTCACTAGAGTCGGCGCCAAAGTAACTGCCCATGGCAATCATATGTATTTGCATACCGAGTATGCCGGCTACGCCCAGGCGTTGTAGCAACTGTCGCTGCTGCAGTTGAGCATGTTCCTGTTGTTGCGCGGGCTGCCAGGGCAGGGCGCGGTAGCCGATGTTGGCCAGTGCGCGAAATATATTGCTGATACGCAGATTAGAATCATGCCAGCGCAGGGTGAGTTTATGGTTGTTGAGATGAACCTGGGCTTCTTCTACCCCCGCAATGTTTGCCAGATGCTTTTCAATGAGCCAGCAGCAGGATGCACAGTGAATGTCGGCAATAAAAAACTGTGCCTCGTATTTTCCATCACGGCGTAGATGTACAAAGTCCTGGTGTGATGCCTCAATATCCATATCAGAAAAATCCTGTGGTATCGCAACAGGATTTTGTGGTTTTTGATCACGTTGTTGGTAATACTGCTCAAGACCCAGCTGATAAATAGTGTTGGTGACCGTGAGGCAGGCAGGGCAGCAAAAGTTTTTTACTGCACCCGCAATAGTAGCGGAAAATTTTTGAGGATTATCGCGTGCGAGCTGCTCGTTACAATGGAAGCATGTTGTGGTGTCTACTGGCATGAGTCATGTGGCCTGGCCA
>DATIDQ010000105.1:0-7817 GCA_035456205.1 Pseudomonadales bacterium | reverse complement strand
CATGACCATATTGAACTCTACCTCAATAACAATCTCTGTCTGCGCTACTGTGATCCTCGCCGGTTCGGTTCATGGCTCTGGACAACAGATGGTCCCGAACAACATCCTCTGCTAGCCAATCTGGGGCCGGAACCATTGGGTAGGCAGTTCACTGCCAGATATCTTTTTAGTCGCCTGCAAAATCGGAAACAACCTATCAAAACCTTGATTATGGATAGCCATCTGGTCGTAGGAGTCGGCAATATCTACGCCAACGAAGCATTATTCATGGCGCGTATTCATCCACAGCGCAGTGGCTCGTCAATTACTCTGGAGGAATGCAAACTACTGGTAACCCAGATCAAAAAAATACTGGCGCATGCTATCCGCCGCGGTGGGACAACCTTGCGGGATTTTGTTGGTGGTGATGGTAAACCCGGGTATTTTGCCCAGGAATTGATGGTGTATGGGCATGGTGGCGAAGCTTGTAAACGCTGCCAGGCAACACTGCAAGAGGTTCGATTAGGGCAACGAACAACGGTGTTCTGCCCCTCTTGCCAGTTCTGAAGGCTATATAGAACTATCCCATAAACCGGTGTCACCATCACAAAACCAACAACAATACTCATGAAGGACTTGCAAATTTGTAAATACCGCATTACTTTAGGTGAGCGCGTCTTTTCAAATCATAAGCTTAGAGCGAACTTCTAGAAAACACGCCAACTTCAAAGGAGAATTGGCATGGCCCTGAACCTGAAAAAAATGAATCTGAAAAAACTGGCTTCGCCTCTGCTGGCTAGCTGCTTGCTAATGTCCTCGGTCAATGTAATGGCCTCGGCGTCAAACCCCTTTGACGACAGCCACCCCAGCGCACTCGCCATGACCACCGATCTGATAATTTTAAGGCCAGTCGGGGTGGTAGCGACTGTTTTAGGCTCTGTCATGTGGGTTGTAGCAGCACCGTTTACTTTGCCCGTTGGTGGCGGCACCGAAGCATATGATGTGCTAATGAAAGAACCAGCTACCTACACGTTTTTCCGTTGCCTCGGTTGTACCAGACCCGGTTACAACCGGGACGCAGCGGATGAAGAAGCTAAAGAGACTGAAGCAAATTACAACTGACTGCTCCTGATAAATCAGATAATAAAAAAGCCGTGCAATGCACGGCTTTTTTATTTGGATGCAAATTTTTCCCTTAGTGCATCCACCACCACCGGATGCACGAATTTTGACACGTCGCCACCCAACAGGCTGATTTCCTTCACCAGGCTGGAAGAGATATAGGAGAGGTGATCCGCAGGCGTCAGGAAAAGGCTCTCGATATCCGGCGCAATGGCACGGTTCATGTTGGCCAGCTGAAATTCATATTCGAAATCAGATACCGCCCGTAGCCCACGTAGAATGCCCTGCGCATTCTGTTGTCTGACAAAATCAATCAGCAGGATATCAAATCCCACCACTTCAACATTATCAATATGTGAGAGCACTTTTCTGGCCAGCGTCACCCGCTCATCCACCGAAAACAACGGGCCCTTACGGCGGCTGGTTGCAATAGCGACCACTACTGAATCAAATAAACGGCAACTGCGTTCAATCAGATCCGTATGGCCATTAGTAATGGGATCAAAAGTGCCGGGATAAATGACTCGCTGCATAAAAAAAGACCCGGAGAGGAAAGAGGGAATACAAGAACTGCGGGCATGGTACCCAATTTAATCATGCACTCAAGGAATATTTTCCATGCGTCTCCATAGACTATAGCTGACCTGACCAGCACGTTGGCTGCGGTATTGCACAAAACCGGCTGGCGCACTTTGCTGAGAACTCACCGGCTGTTCAACATAGATCCAGGGATCGCTACTCAACAACTCCCGTTGAGCCATTGCTTCAATAATTGCCGTTGGCGCCAATGATGTATCCGCAAACGGCGGATCAATAAACACAATGTCAAATATACCAGTGACCGTTGCCAGCCAATGCATGCCATCTGCCGCAATCACAGTCGCTCCATCCGCTGACAGCAATTGCTTGGCCTCAAGCAGGCATCGTGTGGCTTGTGCGTTGCGCTCGACCAATGCACAACTTGCTGCGCCGCGAGACAATGCTTCAAATCCCAACGCGCCACTACCCGCAAATAAATCCAGACAACGCGCTTCTGGCAGTACTGGCATCAGCCAATTAAACAGCGTCTCACGAATACGGTCACCGGTGGGCCGCAAGCCTTCACCATCGGGAAAATGTAATTGGCGACCGCGCCAACGCCCACCGATGATCCGCACTCGATTAGTGCGCTGCGCCTGTGTCCTGGCTGCGAAAGGAGACAACGGTTTGCGCACGGGCAACTCTTATTGGCTGGTGGGAGATGGTAGGATAACACCCTGTAAAGCATCCACCCACCACCTTCGGTTTGTACAGCACGTATGGCAATTTTTGGCTTTGGAAAAGATAAAACGCAACCTGCTGATACTGGTGCCGACGCGCTGAAAACAGATGAGCTTTCCACCGCGTCCAACGCGGAAAGTCTTTTCAGTCGCATCAAACGCGGGCTTGCACGCACTGGCAGCGCAATCGGTGATGGCGTCGGCACAATACTGCTCGGTAAAAAACAGATCGATGACAATCTGCTGGAAGATCTGGAAACGCAATTGCTGTCTGCTGATGTTGGAATCGATGCCACCACAGTGATTCTGGATAACCTAACCGGTCGTGTTGCACGCAAGGAACTGACTGACGGTGACGCGCTGTACAACGCACTGAAAGACAACCTTTACGAGATGCTGAAAATCAGTGAAGCGCCATTGATCATTGATACTGCCTGCAAACCTTTTGTCATTCTGGTGATTGGCGTTAACGGCGCAGGAAAAACCACTACCATTGGCAAGCTCGCCATGCGCTTACAAAAAGAAGGTCGCAGTGTGATGCTGGCTGCTGGTGATACATTCCGCGCCGCCGCAGTGGAACAATTACAAGTGTGGGGTGAACGCAACAATGTACCTGTTGTTGCACAACATACGGGGGCCGATAGCGCTTCGGTTATTTTTGATGCAGTGCAAGCGGCGCAATCACGCAACATTGATGTTGTGATTGCAGATACCGCCGGTCGTTTGCATAACAAAAGCAATCTCATGGAAGAATTGAAAAAAGTAAAACGGGTGATGGGAAAACTGGATGCAAAGGCACCGCATGAAGTGTTGTTGGTGCTGGATGCCGGCACCGGCCAGAACGCTATTAACCAGGCACAGCTATTTCACGAAAGTATCAACGTCACCGGCATTGCATTGACAAAACTGGACGGAACAGCAAAAGGTGGGGTTATTTTTGCCATGAGTCAGGCACTGGGTTTGCCGATACGCTTTATTGGCGTTGGTGAGCAGATGGAAGATTTACAAATTTTTAATGCGCGGAATTTTATCCGTGCTTTATTTGAAAAATCGGCTGCATGATAGAATTTCACAGCGTTGCCAAGCACTACCCGAACGGCTACGAAGCGCTGGCCCACGTAAATTTTGAAATCGCATCCGGTGAAATGACATTTCTGACTGGCCATTCTGGCGCAGGAAAAAGCACATTATTAAAACTACTGATGTTGATGGAACGGCCAACGCTAGGAAAAATAGTAGTCGCTGGTCAGGAGCTCAATAAACTGGGCACAAGTCGCATACCTTATTACCGTCGCCATATCGGTGTCGTTTTTCAGGATCACCAATTACTAACCGATCGCACCGTTTTTGATAATGTCGCTTTGCCATTGCGGATTTGTGGATTTCCGGAACGGGATATCGGACGGCGTGTACGTGCAGCACTCGATAAAGTAGGTTTGCTGGAACGCGAGCAATACTATCCGATAGCATTATCCGGTGGAGAACAACAGCGCGTGGGTATCGCACGCGCAGTCGTGAATAAACCACCAATTTTGCTCGCCGATGAACCGACGGGGAATCTCGATCCTGATTTATCGGCAGAAATCATGCGCATCTTTGAAGATTTCAGTCAGGTAGGCGTTACCGTGTTGATCGCTACGCACGATCTTGATCTGGTCACCCGTTTTGGTCACCGGGAAATCGTACTGCGGCGTGGGCGGGTCATCCGTGGTGGCGAGCGAGGCATGTGAGCATGGCAAAATCCAATGCACGCAATGAAAAAACTACACGCGGTGCCAGCGCAACCACGATCAGTTGGCGTGCATTGCTCGATGCCTGGATAGCGCATCATCGTGATTCTGCACGCGATAGTCTCACCAGACAACGGCGCGCACCCCTGCAACATTTTCTTACCGCGATGGTGATCGGAATCACGTTGGCATTACCGGCACTGTTCACCATTGCTATCGATAATCTGCAGCAACTGGGCGAACGCTGGGACGGCGCACCGCGCTTGTCCGTATTTCTGCAACGCACAGTTACTGCTGATGAAATACAGCAACTACAACATTCCCTGCACCAACAGGCATCTGTCAACGCAGTCACACTGATTACGCCGGAACAGGGATTGGCAGCATTTGAAAAAAACGCAGGTTTATCTGGGACTATGGAATTACTGGAAGAAAATCCACTGCCACCACTACTGCTTGTCGAGTTTAAAAATGGCACTTCAGTTGATGCTTTACATGATGTGCAAACAGACTGGCAACAGTTACCCCATGTAGACAAAGTGCAAGCTGATATGGAATGGGTGCAGAAACTTTTCCGCATGATGCAACTCGGCGAGCGCATCACTATTGCGTTGGCAGCATTGCTGGGGCTGGGCGCTTTATTATCTGTTGGCAACACCATACGTTTAGCCATTGAAAACAGGCGTTCGGAAATTGTTGTTGCCAAACTGGTGGGGGCAACGGATGCGTTTGTGCGTCGACCTTTCCTGTATAGCGGTTTCTGGTTTGGCCTCTCTGGCGGCATTGTGGCTGTTTTACTGGTGATTGCCGGTTATTACAGCGTGATCAGTCAGGTAGCAGAACTCGCAGCGCTTTATCACTCCGATTTTGCATTGCGTGGACTGAATATTGCTACGGCAGCGAGCTTGTTGTTTGTCGGCATCGCGCTCGGCATGTTGGGTGCATGGTTAGCTGTGGGACAACATCTGCACGATATGCGTCCACGCTAGAAATTTTTACGCATCACGTTTTCGGACACGATCATCTGCTGCTTTCGTGCGCCGTGTCGGCTCAGCTTCCAATGGATTTTCTGGCCAATAATGTTTTGGATACTGGCCGCGCATATCTTTGCGCACATCCTTGTAGGCGTTCTGCCAGAAACTGGCAAGATCTTGCGTCACAGCCAGTGGACTTCGCTTCGGTGACAACAAATGCACCAGCACCGGAATTTTCCCGGCTGCGATGCGCGGTGTTTCCTGTGCGCCGAACATTTCCTGCAGACGCACTGCCAAGACCGGCTGCTCCCCACTGTAATCCAGTTCAACACGTGTACCTGTTGGCACTGGCAGATGCGTTGGAGCCAATTGTTCCATTTGTTGTTGTTGTGAATAATCCAGGCGTGACAACAACGCATTATACCAATCCACTTGGGGCAACTGACTACGACGACTGACCTGCGACAAAAACGGCGATAACCATTGCTCCAGTGTTTCTGTTAATTCGCGCTCACCATAATCAGGAAAATTTTCTATCAAATATTGGGTATGTAGCCAACGCGCTCGTGCCAGCCAATGTTGTGCACTGTCGGGCAGAGGCAAACTATTCCAACCGAGATTACGCAGGCCGTTGCATAGGACAGCAATCACCTTTTCACCTCGAGCAGGCAAGGATTTTTCCGAAAATACGATAGCCCCAAAACGTTTTACATCGCGCGCTACTACGGCCTCTTCTTTTGCATTCCAGACAATCTCTTCTCCGCTGAAAAACTGTTCCGGCAAAAATATCGGCAGATCATCTGGATCAATTGCTGCAGCAAGAAAAATACGCGCATCGCGCCCTTCGCCATCTAGCTCGGCCACGGTGATCCATTCATATCTGGCCAGTGAACTTCCCTGGGGCAATGTTGCACCCGAACCACTTGCAAGTTGCCAGCGCTCTCCACTCGCGTCACGTTTTTTTGCCACGCGCTCCGGATAACACAAGGCCAACATAACGCCCAGTTTTTCGTCGTGGCGCACACTGTCGTCTTGTGCACCTATCATCTGACGCAATCTCGCCGCTTGTTTTTTTACGCTTTCGCGTGTTGCTTGATTGGCAGATCCGCCATGTTTTAAAACACTCCACCGGGAATAAAAATCCACATCACGCTCCGCACCAGGCAACAGGTCGCGCTCTTCCAGCAACGCTGCCACATCACAGGCCAATGCACCAAACCCCTTTTCATGCGCACGCAATAACATGTGCGCGTAACGCGGATGCAATGGCAAATCTGCCATGGCGCGACCATGCACTGTGATACGAAACAATTCATCCAATGCACCGAGTTTTTGCAATACTTCACGCGCCTGCTGCATATGCGCCAGTGGTGGCGCATCCAGAAAGGCCAGTTGCGTTGCATCTGCCCCCCATGCAGCCAGCTCCAATGCCAACGGCATCAAATCACTTTGCAATATTTCCGGCACAGGGAAACGCGCCAGAGTATTGTGCTGCGATTCACTCCACAATCGATAACAGACACCCGCTTGTTGACGCCCTGCACGACCGGCACGCTGCTCAGCCGTCGCTTGCGAAACATTGACTGTAATCAAACCCGCCATCGCACGACGAGGATCAAAACGCACCGTGCGCACCAAACCTGCATCAACCACCACGCAAACACCATCGATAGTCAGTGAAGTTTCAGCAATGCTGGTGGAAAGAATAATTTTGCGAGCACCGTTACTATCTGGCTGCAAAGCAGCCTGTTGCTGTACTGATGATGCCTCGCCAAACAAGGTGTGAATCTTTATCCCTGCAATGACATTCTGATTTTCCAACAATGTTTGCACACGGCGAATTTCACGTTGGCCCGGCAGGAATACCAGTACATCACCTTGTTGTTCATGCAATGCTCGCATGACAGTTTGTGCAACCTGATTTTCAATATGCGTATTCTTGTCTGGATTAACATACATGACGTTGACTGGATAACTGCGACCTGCGCTTTCTATAATGGGGGCGTTATCCAGTAGTGTTGACACTGCAACACCATTCAAGGTGGCGGACATCACCAGTATTTTCAGATTGTCGCGCCAGTTTTTTTGCACATCGCGAGCCAACGCCAACCCCAGGTCTGCATGCAAGGAACGCTCGTGAAATTCATCAAATATAATCAGGCCAATATCTGACAGTTCCGGATCATTCCGGATCAGTCGCGCCAGAATTCCTTCCGTTACCACTTCAATTTTCGTGTGCGCAGAAACACGGCTGTCACCACGAATACGGTAACCCACTGTGTCGCCCACTTTTTCACCCAACTGCAGTGCCATATATTGCGCTGCGCGCATAGCAGCGAGACGGCGCGGCTCCAGCATGATGATACGTCCCTTGATAACACCACTTTGCAGTAACGCCAACGGCACAACCGTAGTTTTGCCCGCCCCGGGCGCAGCAGACAACACCACGCATGGCACAGTGCATATTGCATCTATCAGGGCGGGTAAAACGGCGTTAATGGGGAGATCGGTTTTCATGGTGCGCCATCATCCGGCAACATCACGCATAAAGCGACCCTTGGTGTTGTTTTGGGGATACCTTAGACTTGTCGGCTGAGGTACTTATCCATGATGTTCACACAACTATGTTGACACTGACTCCCGAGCGTTTTGCGTCTTTTGTCGCTGCAGGCTACAACCGCATCCCCGTGGTGCGTGAATTGCTCGCCGATCTTGAAACCCCGTTGTCCTGCTATCTGAAACTGGCGAGCCAA
>DATIDQ010000104.1:0-11309 GCA_035456205.1 Pseudomonadales bacterium | reverse complement strand
CCTGTATTTTTGTTTGAACAGATGGAATTACGCGAACGGCTTGATGAATCAGCAAATGATATTGGCGCACTGGATGCCTTGTTGCTGGATGTCAAAAAAACCATACGGGATTACGAAGAATATTTTGCAACGGCATGGAGGGCGAAGGATTGGCCCCGGGCGCAACTGATGGTTGATAAACTGCAGTTTGCATGCAAGCTGGCGCAAGAAATTGATGATCGACAAGCGCGTCTGTTAGACGATTAAATACTTGACGATCTAAAAACAGATGGCTGAAAAATAGATGGCTTTATTACAGATTTCAGAACCGGGACATAGTCCTGCCCCGCACTTGCGTAAACGCGCAGCCGGCATTGATCTCGGTACTACCCATTCACTGATTGCAACCGTGCGCAGCGGTACTCCAGTTGCGTTGGCGGATGTTGATGGTGAAGTGATCATGCCATCCGCTGTGCGTTATCTCGCCAGTGGTGAAGCGCTTGTGGGAACAGTAGCGCGTCAGGAAGCTGCAGAAGATCCCTTGAATACGCTTGTTTCAGTCAAACGTTTTATGGGGCGCGGATTACAGGATGTTGCCAGTCTCGGTGGCAGTTTGCCTTATCAATTTGTCAGTGGCGATGGCATGGTGTGCATACAAACCGTTGCTGGTGCGATCAGTCCGGTACAAGCATCTGCTGAAATTCTTAAAACATTGGCTGAGCGCGCAAAGGCTGCACTGGATGGAGAGCTGGACGGTGTCGTCATCACGGTTCCGGCATATTTTGATGATGCGCAACGTCAGGCTACCAAAGATGCTGCAGTGCTAGCTGGTCTGAAAGTCATGCGTTTACTGAATGAACCAACAGCTGCTGCTGTTGCATACGGCCTTGATCGCAGCGAAGAAGGTGTTATTGCTGTTTATGATCTGGGTGGTGGCACGTTTGATATTTCAATATTGCGTTTGTCGCGTGGTGTATTTGAAGTGTTGGCGACAGGTGGTGATTCAGCATTGGGCGGCGATGATTTTGATGCGGTGCTGGCCGAGTGGGTTTTGCAACAGGCCAATATTGCCAGTCTGGATTTTTCAGGTCGCCGTACCTTGCTGGATCATTGTAGAGAGGCCAAGGAAGCGCTGTCTTCGCAATCATCCGTCTCGCTGCATTTTGGTGATTGGTCAGGTGTTATTACACGTTCTCAGTACGACCTTCTGATTGAAGGATTGGTAGAGCGCAGTGTGCGTTCGTGCCGCAAGGTATTGCGGGATGCCAAACTCAGTGCAGAGGATATCGCGCATATTGTAATGGTAGGCGGCTCTACGCGCTGCCCTTATGTGCGTGAAACGATTGGCAAGTTTTTCAAGCAAATACCGTTGACGGACATTGATCCTGATTGCGTTGTCGCGTTGGGTGCGGCCATTCAGGCGGATCAGCTGGTGGGTAATCGTCCGGATAATGAATTGCTTCTATTGGATGTGATTCCCTTGTCCCTGGGTATTGAAACAATGGGTGGGCTGGTAGAAAAAATTATTTCGCGCAACACCACGATACCTGTAGCCAAAGCGCAGGAATTTACTACATTCAGGGATGGCCAGACTGCAATGGCGATTCATGTTGTGCAAGGTGAGCGGGAATTGGTATCGGATTGCCGTTCATTGGCGCGTTTTGAGTTGCGTGGCATTCCGCCTATGGTGGCTGGTGCTGCGCATATCCGTGTTACCTTCCAGGTGGATGCTGATGGTTTGTTGAATGTGTTTGCGCAGGAAACCAGTAGCGGTGTTGAAGCCAGCATTACAGTAAAACCTTCTTATGGTCTTGGTGACGGTGAGATCGCACGTATGTTGCAAGAATCGTTTGCGCATGCCAAAGAAGATATGCAGGCCCGCAGACTGAACGAGCAGCGTGTGGATGCCAGGCGAATGGTAGAAAATTTGCGTTCAGCGCTGCAGGCAGATGGTGCGTTGCTCGATCAGAAAGAAAGAGATTTGTTGCATCAGTTACTGTCTGAGCTGGAACAAAAACAGAGTGATAATGACAGTGCAGTCATTGCTGAAATAGTTGAACGTGCGAGTCGCGATAGTGAGTTTTTTGCCGCACGTCGGATGAACGTTGCTGTACAAAAAGCGCTCGCCGGAAAAAGTATCCACGACCTTTCTGACGCTGATAACCATGTCGCTAGTAACCACGAGGGCGGCTGATATGCCAAAAATTATTTTTTTGCCACACGAGAAATTTTGTCCTGAAGGTGCTGTGATCGAAGCTGAACCAGGCGAAAGCATTTGTGCAGCAGCGTTGCGTAATGGTATCGAGATTGAGCATGCTTGCGAGTTGTCATGCGCATGTACAACCTGCCATGTCATTTTGCGCGAAGGTGGGGACTCTATGGAGCCACCTGACGAGCTGGAAGACGATATGCTCGATAAAGCCTGGGGGCTAGAGCCGGATTCCCGTTTAAGTTGTCAGGCCTGTGTTGCGGATGAAGATCTGGTTGTCGAGATCCCCAAATACACAATTAACCTGGCTTCCGAGCGGCATTAATGGAGGTGTCGAGTAATGAGATGGACAGATATACAAGATATCGTGATTGAACTGGCCGATAGCAAGCCGGACATTGATCCGCGCTTTGTTAACTTTGTTGATTTGCGTAACTGGGTGATGGCTCTGCCCGATTTTGACGATAACCCGGATCACTGTGGTGAGAAGGTACTGGAAGCCATCCAGATGGCCTGGATTGAGGAAGTTTCCTGATTATTGCCCCTGTGTTGGATTGCGGCGCGCTCCGAATCGGCGCGCAGTGCCTTTTTGCGTTGGCTGCCGTATAATCCTGCCCCTGATTTTCGGCTTAGGCCGTCCTGTCCCCCTAACCTGATTTACCCGGAGTCCAGAGTAATGGCTGTTGAAAGTACCTTGTCCATCATTAAGCCCGATGCTGTTGCCAAGAATGTGATTGGCGCCATTTATAGCCGTTTTGAGCAGGCCGGCCTCAAAGTGGCTGCTTCGCGTATGAAGCACTTGAGCCAGGCAGAAGCAGAAGGCTTCTATGCGGAGCATCGCGAGCGCGGTTTTTTCAAGGATCTGGTGGCATTCATGACATCCGGGCCTGTTGTGGTTCAGGTATTGGTGGGGGACGACGCAATAGCTAAAAATCGCGCGTTAATGGGAGCTACCGATCCCAAGAAAGCCGACGCTGGTACTATCCGCGCTGATTTTGCCGATAGTATCGATGCTAATGCTGTGCACGGCTCGGATTCGGCTGCATCGGCTGCACGTGAAATTGCTTATTTCTTCCCGGCTACCGATATTTATATTCGCTAACTGCATATCCAATTCCCGGCGCCCGGGGGCGCGGCGATCATGAGCCAGGTCGACAAGGTTAATCTGCTTGGTCTAAGTCCCGCCAAAATGGAGGCGTTTTTTGCCGGCTTGGGTGAAAAACGCTTTCGTGCCCAACAAGTCTCGCAGTGGATACACCAACATGGTGTTGACCAGTTCGAGCAAATGTCGAACCTCTCAAAACCTCTGCGAATCAAGCTGGCCGAGATTGCCGAAATAAGGCCGCCTGAGCTTCTGGAGCAGCTGGAATCTGTCGATGGCACACGCAAGTGGCTTATCCGGGTTTCTGGCGGCAGTTGTATTGAAACCGTTTTCATTCCTGAAAAAAATCGTGGCACTTTGTGTGTGTCCTCCCAGGTGGGGTGTTCGCTGGACTGCAGTTTCTGCGCCACGGGAAAACAGGGCTTCCAGCGTGATCTGACAGCGGCTGAAATTGTCGGTCAGCTGTGGCTGGCTGCAAAATCTTTCGGCAGTCTGGGCGTGCAAGCAGAGCGAGTCATTTCCAATGTAGTATTCATGGGGATGGGCGAGCCGCTGCTCAATTTCGAAAATGTAGTAGACGCCGTCAACCTGATGATGGATGACCACGCTTACGGATTATCGAAGCGTCGAGTGACACTCAGCACATCCGGTGTTGTGCCGGTGCTGGATCAGTTAGGCAAGCACACGGATGTGTCACTGGCGGTTTCCTTGCACGCCCCGAATGATGAGCTGCGCAATGAACTGGTGCCGATTAATAAAAAGTACCCTATCGCTATGTTGCTGGCCTCGGTAAAGCGTTACCTGGATGGATTGCCAGACAAGCATCGCAGTGCCACCTTTGAGTACACCTTGATTGATGGGGTAAATGACCGGCCCGAGCATGCCCACCAGTTGGCAGCTCTGCTGCGGGATGTTCCATCAAAGATAAACCTAATTCCTTTCAATCCATTTTCACTTTCTGGTTACCGGCGTGTCAGTAATAATAGTCTGCACCGGTTCCGTGACATTCTGGTAGAAGCAGGGTATACAGCAACCATAAGAACTACACGCGGCGATGATATAGATGCTGCCTGTGGCCAGTTAGCGGGTGTGGTCAATGATAAAACGCGTCGTAGTGAACGCTACAACCGAGGGTCATTGGCTGCTATGAGTGAGCCTGTGCGTTTTGTTCAAGGAGAGTCGTGAATGATAAATATATCCAGTACTCGTTTTTTCACGCCAATTTTTTTGCTGTGTTGCCTGTTTTTTGTTGGATGTGAAACGGTAACGACGGATGAGGGGACCGGTGAGGTCGTTCCGAAAGTTGATAAGGAAGCGAACATAAAGTCGGCACTCAATGATTATATAACGCTTGCAAATGGTTATTTGAAAGAAGGCAAGCGAGCCTCCGCATTAACTGCCATTAATAAAGGGCTTGCAATAGACGATGAGTCTCCGGAATTACTCAATACACTTGCTGTTTATTATATGACTGATGGTGAGGATGAATTGGCAGAGAAAGAATACAAGAAAGCGATTCGTTATAATCCCGACGACACAGCTAGTAAGCTTAATTATGGTGTGTTTCTCTACGGTCATAAGCGCTATGACGAAGCGTGTGACATGCTGGGCAAAGCCACAGAAGATGTTCAGTATGCCAAGAGAAATGCAGCATTTCTGAATTATGGTGTTTGTCTGAAGCATCAGGGAAAAATGAAAGAAGCTGAAGATGCTTTCCGCCGTAGTTATGTCAACGATTCACGCAATCCCAGAGTAGTATTGCAGTTGGCTGTGTTGAAGTTTGACACAGGGGATTTTGAACAAAGCACACAGTTGTATGAAAAGTTTTTATCTATGTCCAAGCAGAACGCAGAGTCTTTGTGGTTGGGTATTCGCCTGGCGAATGTCATGGGGCAGGAAGATAAACAGGCCAGTTATGCACTTTTTTTGAAGAATCAATTTCCCGCTTCTCCTGAGTACAGTGAATATAAGGCCTGGTCTGCATCCAAATGATTGTTGCTGAATCTTCTGCTGAAAAACAGGTGTCTGATCTGGCTGGCATTGGAAGGGCGCTGCGTCAGGGGCGCATAGCAAAAGATATGTCAGTAGAAACAGCCGCGCTGGAATTGCATTTGCAAATACGCCAGATTAATGCGCTGGAGAAAGGGGATTTTGGCGGCTTCAATGGCCCAGTGTTTATCAAGGGATATTTGCGGGCGTGTGCGAAATTGTATGGTCTTGATGGAGACAATCTAGTCAGTTTTTATGATTCGTTTTTGCCTCAACCTAAAATGTACACGTCTGTAATAATAAATTCCAAAAAACATTTATTGGCACCTAGATACAATAGCAAAGCTGTTATGTCTGTATCTGTGTTGATAGTATCAGTTGCGTTCATTTTATCTCTTTTCTGGCTGGGTTCACATTATTGGTCAGAAGCATTTCTTGATAGGGCCAATAATGCTTTGCGATCAGTTTTTAACATTGAAGATATTCAGCCTCAAACATCTGAAACATTGGACGCTATCAGGAATATCTCTCCGCAAGGTGCGGTTGTAGCTGCGGCTGTCGATGCGCCTGTGACGTTGCCGAGTTTGGCAGAAAATTCGGTTCCAGCATCCAATGACAGCCAGACGGTAATGGCGCCGGAGGAGAGTATTCAGGATTCCGTGTTACATATTGAATTTATTGACGACTGCTGGGTGCAGCTGAAAGCTGATGATGGCACTGTATTGCATGAGAAGGTGCATAAAAAAGGTGAGGTTTTTGATATGGCTGTGAAGCCGCCGCTTCATGTCTGGTTTGGCAGGTCGGCGGCGGTAAATGTCAGCTATAACGGGGTTGTTGTACAGATGCCCGTCAAGCAGGGCTTCCAATCAGCACAATTTATATTGGGTGATGATTCATCTTCAAGTGAGATTGAATAATGGGGAATGGTTAATGTTGGTACATAGTCCCATTAAGCGGCGCAAGTCGCGTCAGATTATGGTTGGTAATGTGCCTGTGGGTGGCGATGCACCTATTGCAGTGCAAAGCATGACTAATACAGAAACTACGGATGTTGCAGCAACCGTTGCACAAATTCGGCAACTTGAGAAAGTGGGCGCAGACATTGTGCGTGTTTCCGTTCCATCAATGGACGCGGCGAAAGCATTTGGTGAGATTCGTAAACAAGTGAATGTGCCATTGGTGGCAGATATTCATTTTGATTATAAAATTGCCTTACGGGTTGCAGACTTGGGTGTAGATTGTTTGCGAATTAACCCGGGTAATATCGGTCGTGAAGACCGTGTGCGTGCCGTGATAGAAAAAGCGCGTGAGAAAAATATACCTATCCGTGTTGGTGTGAATGCTGGCTCACTGGAAAAGGATTTGCAGAAAAAATATGGCGAGCCTAATGCAGACGCACTAGTGGAGTCTGCGTTCCGCCATATTGATATTCTGTACAAAATGGATTTTCACGATTTCAAACTCAGTTTGAAAGCCTCGGATGTTTTTCTTACTGTTGAGGCATATCGGAAAATTGCGTCACAAATTGAACAGCCGCTTCATCTCGGAATTACAGAGGCCGGTGCTTTACGTTCCGGCACAGTGAAGTCGTCTGTTGGCCTTGGTTTGTTATTAATGGATGGTATCGGCGACACGATCCGTATTTCGTTGGCTGCAGATCCTGTTGAAGAAATCAAGGTTGGTTACGATATTCTTAAAAGTCTTCATCTGCGCACAAAGGGGATCAACATTATTGCCTGCCCAAGCTGTTCGCGTCAGAATTTTGATGTGATACAAACAGTGAACGCGTTAGAAGCGCGTCTGGAAGATATTAATGATCCTCTTGATGTGGCAATTATTGGCTGTTATGTGAATGGTCCTGGCGAAGCAAAAGTGGCACACATTGGGTTAACAGGCAGTTCGCCGACCAATATGGTATTTGTTGATGGCAAACCCAGTATCAAATTACAAAATGATGAGCTCGTCGATTCGCTTGAAAAAATGATTCGCGAAAAAGTGGCACAGCAAGCCAGCATTATTGGCAAAGGCTGATCAGAAAGGTTTTTATGTCGAACAAAATCCAGTCTATTCGTGGCATGAATGATCTTTTGCCGCATGAGTCCTATATCTGGCAGCACATTGAATCTGTAGTGGAGGATGTGTTGCACAGTTATGGTTATCATGAAATTCGCTTTCCAATTCTTGAGCAAACGACTCTGTTTAAACGCGCTATCGGAGAAGTAACCGATATCGTGGAAAAAGAAATGTATACCTTTGAAGATCGCAATGGTGACAGCCTGACATTGCGCCCTGAAGGTACGGCCAGTTGTGTGCGTGCTTGTGAGCAAAATGGCTTGCTCTATAACCAGACGCAAAAGTTGTGGTACAGCGGTCCGATGTTTCGGCATGAGCGTCCTCAGAAAGGTCGCTTGCGTCAATTTCACCAGATTGGTGTCGAGGCATTTGGTTTTACAGGGCCTGATATCGATGCCGAAATGTTGTTGCTGACTGCGCGTCTCTGGCGTGAGCTGGGTTTGTCAGACAAAGTGTCATTGCAACTGAATTCATTAGGATCGAATGCAACACGCATAGCATACCGCACAGCGTTGGTGGCATATCTGGAAAGATTTGTTACGGATCTGGATGACGATAGTAAGCGTCGTTTACACAGTAACCCGTTACGTGTACTGGATAGCAAAGATGAGGGAACGCAAAAAATCCTGCAGGGTGCACCGCGTATGCAGGATTATCTGGATGATGAGTCGCGTAGACATTTTGAACGGTTATGCGCCGTACTGATTCAGGCGAATGTGCCATTCGAGCACAACTCGCGGTTAGTGCGTGGTCTGGATTATTACAACGCCACAGTATTTGAGTGGGTGACCAATGCTCTGGGTGCGCAGGGCACAGTGTGTGCCGGCGGGCGATATGACGGCCTGGTCGCGCAGTTGGGGGGTAAACCAACGCCTGCATTCGGCTTTGCGATGGGTGTCGAGCGCCTGGCTTTGCTGCTGGCTGCGGCTGGTGAGCAATCGCCCCCGGGTGCGGATATCTATCTGGTGTTTACTGATACCGTCATGGAAGAAGCGCTGTTATTGGCAGAGCAGTGTCGTGAGGCGCTGCCGGGATATGTTGTGTTACTGCACGCTGGAGGTGGTAGCTTCAAGAATCAATTCAAGCGCGCAGATAAGAGCGGAGCCAGCATTGCCTTGGTGCTGGGTGAGGATGAAGTCGCCCAGCAGCTGGCCACCGTCAAATTCTTGCGGGATGAGCGCGAACAAGAGAGGGTGCCTTTTGGTACACTGGTGTCCTTTTTGCGCCAGTGGTTATTGGCGTGAACACAGTGTTTGTGAAATTGTATTCGTGAAAGTGAGGGTTAGAGAACAACATGGCTGATACTGAACAAGAACAAATTGAGCTGCTTAAAAAATGGTGGCATGAAAACGGTAAAGCCATTGTGATGGGCGTTGTGGTGTCGTTGGTTGCGTTTTTGAGCTGGACAACGTGGCAAAATCACGAACGGGCAAAAAATGAAGCAGCTGCCGATTTGTACCAACAAATGCTGGTTGCCTCCGAATCCGTTAGTAGTGACGGAAAAGTGGTAGAACTTGCAGAGCAATTACGCAAGGATTATCCCAATACGGCTTATGCTATTTTCGCGTCACTGCGTCTTGCGAAAGATGCTGTTGTTGCTAATGACCTGTCTCGCGCAGCCAGTCTCATTGATTGGGCTCAAAATCAGCGTCCGGATGCATCGTTGCTTCCCTTGATCGGGTTGCGATTAGCGCAGGTTCAGTATGCGCAAGGTGAGTTCGACAAAGCTTTGGCATCTCTGTCACAAATCAAACCATCTGATGTATGGCAAGCAGCGATTGCGGAATTGCGTGGAGATATTTTGCAAAGTCAGAACAAATTTGATGAAGCGCGTGACAGTTATAATATTGCACTGAAAGCCTTGGAAGTCACAGGTGATCAGGAGCGGCATGCTGTTGTTGAAATAAAATTATCAGGTCTGGTTAAACCGGCAGCAGTGGGTGATCATCCATGAATCATGCTTGCAAATTAATTGGTCGGACATTGTTTACAGCCTGGTTGGGCGTTTCTCTCGCTGCCTGTACCTTATGGGGTGACGATGATGAAAAAAATGCTGTAGCGCCGTTGAAGGATTTGCCTGAGCAATCAGTATCTCTTCATAGTCTCTGGTCGCGCAGCGTGGGCAGTCAAGGGGATGATGCGTTAGCTTTGGCTCTGACACCTGCTATCGATGGCGGCACTATCTATGCGGCCAATGCCACGGGTGGTGTTATGGCTATCAGTCGCGCTGATGGTGATGTGCGTTGGGATGTAGATCTTGATGTGATGTTGATTGGCGCGGTTGGTGCTGGTAGTGATCTGGTTTTAGTCGCTTCTGCCAATGGTGGTATAGATGCGCTGGATGCAGCGACTGGGCAGTCACGCTGGCATGCATCGGCTAGCAGCGAAGTATTGGCTGCACCGGCAACTAATGGTGATGTTGTGGTTGTGCAATCCGTTGATGCCCGTGTGCAGGCATTTGATGCGGCGACAGGACGTCCGCGTTGGGCCTATAGTGCATCGCAAGCAGTGCTGACATTGCGTGGCACTAGTGCGCCTGTTATTCACGACGATCTGGTTTATGTGGCATTCGATAACGGCAAAATGGCTGCATTGGATGCAAAAACCGGATTGCTACAGTGGGAGCAGCGTTTTATTGTGCCGGATGGCCGCACGGAACTGGAGCGGATTATTGATGTGCAGGCTGATCCACTGGTGACCTCTACAGACGTTGTGGTGGCGTCGTATCAAGGTGCCATCATCAGCGTTGCGCAAGGGCGTGGTCAGCCACAATGGGAACAAAAAGCATCGGTTGTGCGCAATATGGCTCAAACGGATGACAGTGTGTTTACCATCGAAGGAAATGACTCCATAAAATCCTTGAGTTCGGCCAGTGGGCGTGAACAATGGGTGGCTGAAGGCTTTGCTGGTCGCCGTCTTTCTGCGCCTGCTGTCATTGGAAGCTATCTGGCCGTGGCAGATAAACAGGGCTATGTGCATTTGCTCAGCCAGGCAGATGGTTCTTATGTAGGGCGTTACGATGTTGGTGGCGATGGTGTTCGCGCTAATCTGCTGGGTGATGGTGACACACTGTATGTATTGACCAACAGTGGCAAGTTATACGCACTTGCTATCAAAAGCTGATTTTTTATCAGCGGATTATTGACGGAGTATTCTGTGCTGCCTGTTATTGCGCTCGTTGGACGACCCAATGTAGGCAAATCTACGCTGTTTAATCGCATTACTCGCACACGTAACGCGATTGTTGCCAATTACTCTGGTCTTACGCGCGATCGTCAATACGGCGAAGCCAATTTTGAAGGGCATAGATTTATTGTTGTTGATACCGGTGGCCTCGGTGAAGAGGAACAGGGTATTGATAACGCGATGGCTAGCCAGTCTATGACAGCCATTGAAGAGGCTGATATTGTATTTTTTCTCGTGGATTGTCGGGCTGGTCTGACGGCCGGTGATGAGCTGATTGCTCGTCATTTGCGTGAAAGCCACAAGAAGACGTTTCTTGTGGCCAATAAATCTGATGGTCTGGATCCAGATATTGCCACCAGTGAATTTTTTGCGTTGGGTTTTACAGAAGTGCACCCCATAGCAGCGACGCATGGACGTGGTGTCAATCAATTATTGGAACATGCTGCTTCAACACTCTTTGCCATCAATGACATTGGTGGCTCGGATGTTGATCATGAAGATAATCCTGCTGAAACTAGAGGAGAAGACGGCGATGAGGCAATGCCGGAGCAGGCAATTCCTCGCGCAATAAAAATTGCGATTGTGGGCAGGCCCAATGTAGGGAAATCTACGTTGGTGAATCGTATGCTCGGTGAAGAGCGCGTGGTGGTGTTTGATATGCCGGGCACGACCCGAGATAGTATTTATATCGATTACGAGCGTAATGGTGAAAAATTCACCTTGATTGATACCGCGGGAATTCGCAAACGTAAAAACATTACCGAAGCTATC
>DATIDQ010000103.1:0-12442 GCA_035456205.1 Pseudomonadales bacterium | reverse complement strand
GTCATTTTTTAGTGACAAATGCTTGGACAGTTGTTTGATCAGCCTGTCGAGATTTTCCCTGTCGGCATTATCGAGAACAGGCGTGACAGCTTGTGCATCAGTTTGCCTGATCAGGTTTGCGAGTAGTGCAATTAACACTTTACCTTGCAGAACCGGTTCAAACACTATCATTGAGCCTCCCGGCCGCAACATACGAAAACAGCGTGCCAGCATAGCTTCATAATGCAAGAAGTGGTGCAGCACACTGTGACCGACAATCTGGTCAAAACTGTTGTCAGTAAAGGGTAGCTGGTTGGCGTCACAGCGCCACAAGGTGGCATCAGGACATTGCGCTTGGGTTTTCTGGAGAAATACTTGCGAGATGTCACTGGCATGGACGCTTTTGCAACCCATACGCAGCAGGGGAACCGTAAACAGCCCGCTACCGCAGCCGATCTCCAGCACATCGCCGGGCGATATTTTTTGTTGTTGGAAAACGGTGGTCCACATATCCAGCACTGTCTGATGTGATTTGAGATTCACATCCATCATTGCGTCATAGGCTGCTTCGTCGAGACGTGTATCGGCGTTGAGGTCTGTCATCAGTTGCGGAATACCATCCGTCGCTGGATAGCGCTGCTCGCACTGACTGCAGTAAAGCGTTGTGGCGCTGTTTTTCTGCAAGGGGTTACTGTCTCGCAAAAGGTTACTGTCTCGCAAAGGAGAGTGGTAACAGAGCGGGCACTGCAGAATATGTAACCAGTGCCTGTAGTCAGATTTAATAGATTCAGGCTTCATCCGTTACCGTCTTCCTGCCAGCAGTGAATGCCAAATTTTTCCAGTATGGCTGCGGTCTCGTAGAGTGGAAGACCGACGACGTTACTATAACTGCCATCAATGCGTTCAACAAAAACTGCACCAAACCCCTGAATGGCATAACTGCCAGCTTTGTCTGCAGGCTCGCTTGTCGCCCAGTAACGCCGTGCCTCCTGTTCGCTGATCTGGCGAAAAAAAACTTCTGTATGAATCACAGAGGTTTCCATGCGTTCACCACAACAAACACTGATCGCTGTGCTGACGGTGTGTGCCTTGCCACTCATGGCCACCAGCATGGCTACTGCGTCTTCTTCATGAGCGGGTTTTACCAGCGGCCTGCCATGGCAGCTGCCTGCTGTGTCAGCTGCCAATATCACACTGCCTGTCGGGAGTGTTTGTTGTGCTGCATGTGCTTTGGCTTCAGCAAGACGAGTCACATAGTCCATCAGGTTTTCGCCCGGCAACCAACGCTCGTCGATATCAACAGCAAAAATATGAAAATGGATGCCGATTTGTTGCAGTAATGCAGCACGGCGCGGCGAGGCAGAGGCCAGAAAAAGTGAGGGGGAGGAGGTGTTCATTCCTTGATACACGGTTATTCAGGATCTTACGGGACGGCGAAAGGAGCCCTGCTCCAGTTGTCGCAACAGAAGGTAGCATGCCGGCCAGCACAATCCGGTGCTGATAGCCGTCAGCATTAAAAAATGTTTGTTACTGCTGTGGGGATCCAGTAATAGTGCCCAGTCGCAGATCAGCAAATACAGCGCGTACAGCGCGCCCACCACGAGTGATTGCTGCCAGATAGCAAACATACGTATGCGTTCATTCAACAGCTGGGCGATGTAAATAATCACCGCCATACCCAGAGCATGCATGCCGAGTGGAGTGCCAGCCACACCATCAATCACCAGGCCGACGACAAAAGCCCAACCGCTGCTGAGATGCTCTGGTCTGCGCAAGGCCCAGTACAGCATGACCATCACGACTGCATCAGGTGCCAGTTGTCGTACGGCCTGTTCCAGTGGCCAGAATTGCCAGAAAAATGCCAGCGCCAGGCTGGTGGGCATCAGCCACCAATAGCGATCAGGGTTTAATAACATGGCCGCCTGTATCCGCGGGTTGTTGTGCTGGTGGTGTGGTTGCTTCGGTTGCAGCGGGTTCGGTCATTTTTACTTCGGGAAGCTGGGCCTCGGCGCGAAATACCAGCAAGAGCTGCTGGCTGCGATCGAGATGGGCAGATGGGCGAACAACCACCCTCAGGAACGAGTCGGCTCCCTCGTATTCGATGCGTACCACTTCACCCACAGGATAGCCCGGGGGGTAACGTCCACCCAGCCCGGAGCTGATGATCAGGTCGCCTTCCTTGATATCGGTGGTGGGGACCAGATTGCGGATATACAGCTCGTCGAGGTGGCCGCTGCCCTCGGCAATGCCGCGCACGCCATTGCGGTTGACCTGCACAGGCACCGCGTTACTGGTATCGGCAATCAGCAACACGCGTGCAGTGTGTTCGGATATCTCGATGACACTGCCCACCAGACCGAAGGCATCCAGTACCGGTTGTCCTTCAAAGACCCCATCGGCATGGCCGCGATGAATCAGTATTTCTTGTCGGCGCGGGTCGGGTGATACGCCAAGCAGCTCCGCAACCAGGGCGGAATCGTCCAGCAGTTCGGTGGAATTCAGTAACTCCTTGAGTCGTGCGTTTTCGGCCATGAGTGCCGCCATCCGCAACACATTGCGCTGCAGGATAAGGTTCTCATGTTCCAGCGCGTGATTGCGATCTTCCAGAGCCTGTCGGCTGCTGAGTGTCTCGTCCGTCCATTCCCAGGCACGCACTGGGAAAGAAGTGAGCCAATACAGTGGACGCGCCACATTGTCAGCTAGCAGGCCGCGGGTGCTGGCCAGTATGTCCGGTTTGTAATAGCCGACACCAAGCAATAGCAGGGCGAGCGTAACCGGCATCAGCAGGCGTGAAACCGCTGACGGCCGCTTGCCAAAAATCGGCTTAATGGCTGTCGTCCCTTATTCTTCCGAACCGGGCGCAGGGCCTGGTATCGGACGTTGGGTGAACGGGAAATGCGTGACATTGGAGCCGGGTTTGACCTCGGTCATACGCACGGGGCCTTCTTTTTCCACTTCATCGATACGCACGATGGCATGTAACGGAATAAAGCTGCGTTTGACATCGGCAAACTCGGTTTTCAGCTTTTCTTCCGCCGGATCCACAATCATGGATGATTTTTCACCGAAGACGTAATCCTCGATTTCAATAAAACCATACAGATCGCTCTGGAAAATCTGCCGGGCGTACAGTTCGTAGACCTGGCTCTGGTTAACGAAGACAACCTTGTAAAGGGCTTGCTTGGCCATGATGCTCATTCGGGGTGTTCTGGAAGGGATGTCAGGATACCAGAGCGCGCCCGTCTGCACATAAGATGCGACGCATACCTGTATAATAATCCCCCGCCCTGAATAGCCCTCTTGAGGGGCTGTTTGCATGAGAAAGACAGACAGTATGAGCAAGCTCTATATCGAAACCCACGGTTGCCAGATGAACGAATACGATTCCAGTCGTATGGGGCAACTTCTGTCGGACAGCCACGACCTGCAGATCACCGAAGATCCTGCTGAGGCGGATGTGATTCTGTTGAATACCTGCTCGATCCGTGAGCGGGCGCAGGAGAAAGTATTTCACCAATTGGGGCGCTGGAAAAAACTTAAAAAAAACAATCCCGATCTGATCATTGGTGTCGGTGGTTGTGTTGCGAGTCAGGAAGGTGAAGGCATTGCCAAACGCGCGCCGTTCGTTGATCTGGTATTCGGCCCACAGACTTTGCATCGCCTGCCGGAAATGATTAACCAGCGTCGCACGCAAGCCGAAACCAAAACGACAGTTGTTGATATCAGCTTTCCGGAAATTGAAAAGTTTGATCGTCTGCCGTTGCCAGAAGCGGATGGTGTGTCTGCTTTTGTCTCGATCATGGAAGGCTGCAATAAATATTGCACATTCTGTGTGGTGCCTTACACGCGCGGTGAAGAAGTCAGCCGGCCATTGACGGATGTATTGGTAGAAATTGCGCATCTCGCCGGGCAAGGTGTGCGTGAAGTGAATTTGTTGGGGCAGAATGTCAACGCCTGGCGCGGCACGCGTCCTGATGGCAGCGCGGCAGATTTTGCCGATATGTTGCTGTGCGTGGCAGCGATTGATGGCATTGACCGTATCCGCTACACCACGTCGCACCCGCTGGAATTTACCGACAGTCTCATCGATATTTATGCTGAAATTCCCGAGCTTGTCAGCCATTTGCATTTGCCGGTGCAACACGGTTCCGACCGTATTCTGGCAGCGATGAAACGCGGCCACACCGCTATCGAATACAAATCAAAAATCCGTCGCTTGCGCCAGATTCGTCCGGATATCAGTATCTCGTCTGATTTTATTATCGGCTTTCCCGGTGAAACCGATGCGGATTTTGCGCAAACCATGAAACTGATTGACGATGTCGGTTTTGACACCTCGTACAGTTTTATCTACAGCGCACGTCCGGGCACACCTGCAGCAAATTTACCGGATGAAACGCCAGAGGCTGTGAAGAAAGAGCGGTTGGCAATTTTGCAGCAGCGCATTTTTAATAATGCACAGCAGATTGGCCGACAGATGGTTGGCACCACGCAGCGTGTGCTGGTGAGTGGTTTTTCCAGAAAAAATCCCGGTCAACTGCAAGGGCGCACTGAAAATAATCGTGTGGTGAATTTTAATTCAACAGACACGAACCTGATTGGCCAGTTTGCTGATGTGGTGATTCGGGAATCGCTGGTAAATTCGATGCGCGGTGAATTGGTCGTCTGATTCCTTCTCCCGCTCAGTGGGAGAAGGTGCCCGAAGGGCGGATGAGGGTAATCAGAGGTGTAGGCCGCACTCTGTTTTTGGCTTGCCAGCCCAGCGACCTTTGCGGCCTTCGCCCGGCACGGTGCAATGTGAGCAGCCGATAGACGAATAGCCCTGTGCCACCAGAGGATGGAATGGCAGGTCATGTTCCTTGATGTAGGCATCGCGCTCTTCGCGGCTGACGTCGATCATCGGATTGAACTTGATGATGCCGTGGCGCTCTTCAAAGATATCCAGTTCGGCACGCACGTCGGTCTGCCAACCCATCAGGCTGGATATCCACACGTCGTAATTGCCTTTGATGTTGTCGAGTGGCTGCACTTTATTGATCGAGCAGCAAAAATCGGGGTCAGTCTCGTACAGTTTTTCCTGTTCACTGTAACGGTGCTGGTAATCATCCGGCTGCAGATCGATGACCTTCAGGTGAAACAGCTCAATGAGATAGTCACGGTAGGCCAGTGTCTCGGCAAAGTGATAACCCGTGTTGATGAAGTGAATCACCTGATCCGGGCGGATTGTCGAGATGATATGCAGGAAATAAGCAGAAGTGGCCGCAAATGAAGAGGTCACCAGTACTTTTTCAGGTGCAAAATCCTGATAGATGCGGGCAATCCGCGAGGCGAAGTCCAGCGGTGCATAGGCCTCATTCAGGGCAGCCAGATCAGGGCGAGTGAGCCCTGCACTGTTGTCGCTGCTGCGGGCTATGACGGAGGGACTGTTCATGGATGGTTTACTACCGTTTCGGGCTGTACTAAGTGTATGCCGACATCACCAGTCAGCAAGGGTGCGCAGGATAGCGGCATCCTTCAGCATGTCAAAAGAATATCTGCTTATATTGCTATAACAAACATATGTATTTATACCAGATGTGCAGGGCGAGCTGGTTACCGGTCCGCTTTGATAGGCGGGCGGAAACAGTGATAATGCAGGACTTTGCCGATAACGTCCCCCAGCGGGAACTGGTGTTTCCTGGCCATGCCTTTCACACTGATCCGAGGTTTGCACAATTTGCGCGCGCAGCATCGCGGGTGTGTGGCGACAATCGGTTCGTTTGACGGCGTACATCGCGGACATCGTGCCATCATCGATCAGTTGCTGGCGCAAGCACAGGCGCTGGATTTGCCCTCGGTTGTCATGGTGTTTGAACCACAGCCGTACGAATTTTTTTCCGGTGAAAAAGCTCCTGCCCGGTTGATGCGTCTGCGGGACAAGATTCGCGCTTTGTCAGCCTGTGGTGTTGATCGCGTATTCTGTTTGCAGTTCAACCAGCGCTTGCGGCAGTTATCAGCCAATGATTTTATCAAGCGGGTATTGGTAGACGGTCTGGATATCAAAAGTCTTGTCGTCGGTGATGATTTTCGTTTCGGTTGTGATCGCACCGGTGATTTTCGTTTGTTGCAACAGGCGGGTGAGCAATACGGTTTCAGCGTTTTTGATACCTGTACCGTACAGGATGGTGGTGAACGCATCAGCAGCACGCGCATCCGTCGTGCATTGGAGGCTGAGCAATTTGCAGAAGCCGAGCGTTTGCTGGGGCATCCGTATACGATGCAAGGCCGTGTGGTATACGGCCAGCAATTGGGGCGGACTATCGGCGTGCCGACGGCCAATGTGCGCTTGCATCGTTACCGTTCACCATTGAATGGCGTGTTTGCTGTGCGTTTGCGCATGGTTGATGATGGTAAATGGTTGCCCGGTGTGGCCAATGTAGGGGTGCGGCCAACTGTCGGTGGTGAAACCAGGCCGATACTGGAAGTGTATTTGCTGGATTTCGAAGGTCATTTGTACGGCCGTGAAGTGGAAGTGCGGTTTGAGAAAAAACTGCGCGACGAACAGAAATTCCCTTCGCTGGATGCGTTGAAAACCCAGATACACTGCGATATTGAACAAAGCAGAAAATTTTTCGGAACCTGATGAATGACAGAAGAGATGACTGAAGCAAAAAAGGATTACAAACATACGTTGAATTTGCCGCAGACAGCATTTGCCATGAAGGCGAATCTGTCGCAGCGCGAACCGGGTATGCTCAAGCAGTGGCAGCAAGACAAACTGTACGAAAAAATTCGCGCAAGCCGCGCGGGTCGTGAACAATTTATCCTGCATGACGGCCCTCCGTATGCCAATGGTGATATCCATATTGGCCATTCCGTCAATAAAATCCTGAAAGATATTATTGTCAAAGCAAAAACCTTGAGTGGTTTTGATGCGCCGTATGTGCCGGGTTGGGATTGCCACGGCCTGCCGATTGAACACAACGTTGAGAAAAAACACGGCAAGGCTGGCGATAAACTCGATCACAAAAGCTTCCGTGCCAAATGCCGCGAATATGCACAGGCACAAGTGAACGGACAGAAACAGGATTTTGTGCGGCTTGGTGTGTTCGGTGATTGGGAAAATCCGTATCTCACCATGGCGCCAGCATTTGAAGCGGACATTATTCGTGCGCTGGGTCGTATTGTTGCCAACGGCCATCTGGTGCGTGGTTTCAAGCCGGTGTACTGGAGTGTGGTTGGCGCTTCTGCGTTGGCGGAAGCGGAAGTGGAATATCAGGACAAGGTTTCTACTGCTCTTGATGTGCGTTTCGCTGCTGTCGACCAGCAAGATTTTCTTTCTACTTTTTCTGGCATCAGTGGTAGTGGAAAAGTATCGGTGGTGATCTGGACCACTACGCCGTGGACGCTGCCAGCGAACCAGGCTGTGAGCCTTGGCCCCGATATTGGTTACGCATTGGTGCAAGCTGATCTCGGTGCGGGCGATGAGCGTCTGGTGATTGCGGAGTCGCTAGTTGAAGATGCTATGAAACGTTATGGCATTGCACAGTTTTCCATTGTTGGCCGCGCTAAAGGTTCGCAACTGGAACATAAATTATTGCAGCATCCGTTCTATGCGAAACAAGTGCCGGTGTTGGTGGGTGAACACGTGACCGCAGATGCCGGCACAGGTGCAGTTCACACGGCACCTGATCACGGCGTGGACGACTTTGTTGTCGGTAAAAAATACAATATTGGCACACTGAATATCGTGGATGAACACGGTGTGTACCGTGCCAGCACAGACATTTTTGCCGGCGATCACGTGTATAAAGTTGACCAGAAAGTAGTAGATCTGCTGCAGGAAAAAGGCGCGCTGATTCTGGCGAAACAATTCACGCACAGCTTCCCGCATTGCTGGCGCACCAAAACGCCATTGATTTTCCGCGCTACACCGCAGTGGTTTGTCAGCATGAGCGAACGTGGTTTGTTGCAGCAAGCGTTGGATGCTGTGCAGCAAGTGCAGTGGTTTCCCGCGTGGGGCCAGGCGCGCATTGAAGGTATGTTGAGCCAGAGCCCGGACTGGTGTGTGTCGCGTCAGCGTACATGGGGTGTACCGATCGCATTATTTATTCATCGTGAAACACAAACCGTGCATCCGCGTACGCAAGAGCTGATTGAGCAGGTTGCGCAGCGTGTAGAAAAAGAGGGTATGGACGCGTGGTTTGATCTGGATGCGGCGGCGTTGCTCGGTGATGAAGCGTCGCAATACCAGAAAGTCACGGACACGCTGGACGTATGGTTTGATTCCGGCGTCACACATCTCGCTGTGTTGGAGCGTCGTGCTGAATTGCGTTATCCGGCGGATTTGTATCTGGAAGGCTCGGACCAGCATCGCGGCTGGTTCCAGTCTTCATTAAAAGCTGCATTGGCGATGAACGGCACTGCGCCGTATAAACAAGTGCTGACGCACGGTTTTACAGTGGATGCGGACGGCAAGAAAATGTCGAAATCTATCGGCAATGTTGTGTCACCACAAAAAGTGATGAGTGAACTCGGCGCAGATATTTTGCGTTTGTGGGTGGCGGCTACGGATTTCTCCGGCGAGATGACTGTATCGGATGAAATATTGAAGCGCACGGCAGATTCCTACCGTCGTATCCGTAACACCGCGCGTTTTCTGTTGTCAAATCTCAGTGGTTTTGATCCTGCACAGCATGCTGTGCCTACAGAAAATTTGTTGGCGCTGGATCGCTGGGCTATCAAGCGTACCGCTGAGCTGCAGAGTGAAATTATTGCGGCGTATGACAGCTACCAGTTTCACTTGATCTACCAGAAGCTGCACAATTTTTGCGCTGTCGATCTTGGTGGCATTTATCTGGATATCATCAAGGACCGTCAGTACACCATGCAGGAAAATTCGCTTGGTCGCCGTTCTTGCCAGACAGCGCTGTATCACATCATTGAAGCAATGACGCGTTGGCTGGCCCCCATCCTCAGTTTTACCGCTGAAGAATTGTGGAAAGAAACTCCTGGAAAACGTGGTGATACAGTTTTTACAGCGGAATGGTATGCGTTGCCAGTAGCAGCGGTTAACGAAGAGATTAGCGAGGATGATTGGGCGGAAATTTTTTCTGTGAAAAAAGCTGTCAATGAGACAATTGAAATAAAACGTGCGGCGGGTGAAATAGGTTCTTCCTTGCAAGCAGAGGTGGCGATATCTGCCAATGAAAAAGTTGCGGCTGTATTAGGCAAGTTAGGTAATGAGTTGCGTTTCGTATTGATCACTTCTGGCGCTGTTGTGCGGCCTCTGGCTAATGATGTAGCTGGAGCTGCTTTTGGTGTTGAAGTGGTGGCATCCGCACATACTAAATGCGTGCGCTGTTGGCACTATCGGGAAGATGTTGGTTCTCATGCAGATGATCCCGAGCTGTGTGGTCGTTGCGTAGAAAACGTAAATGGCAGCGGCGAAAAACGCCGTTTTGCTTGAGGTGTTTTATTTAAGGGTAGTGTAGATGTCTTTTCAGATTCGTAACGCGCGTTGGCTGCTGTTGTCGCTGGTTGTTTTTCTGCTGGATCAGTGGACAAAAAACCAGATCGTAGCCCATTTTGATTATCGTGAAGTGCTGCCGGTTTTTGCGGCTGATGGTGCGTGGGGGTTTAATCTTACGCTGGCACATAATTACGGTGCGGCATTCAGTTTTCTGGCGGATCAATCCGGTTGGCAGCGTTGGTTTTTTGCATCACTGGCGTTGATAGTCGGGTCGGGTTTATCTGTGTGGCTGTTGCGTTTGCAGTCAGCGCAAATATGGTTAGCTGCAGCATTATCGCTGTTGATCGGTGGCGCTTTTGGTAATTTGTATGACCGTATGCTGAATGGTTATGTAGTGGATTTTCTGGATGCTTATTACGGTGCGTACCATTGGCCGGCATTCAATGTGGCAGATTCTGCTATTTGTGTCGGTGCTGCGTTACTGCTGCTTGAAAGTTTTCTGAATAAAAGCGCGCTGGGTAAAAGTTCGTGAACACGATGACTGATACTGTTATTTCTGCACAAACATGTGTCACGCTTTTCTTTGCGTTGTCATTGGTTGATGGCCAGATAATTGATTCCAATTTTTCAGGTAAACCTGCGCAATGTGTGCCGGGCGATGGTAATTTGCTGCCGGCGTTTGACGCTTGTATTATCGGATTGAAGACGGGTGAGCGTCGGCAATTTGTAATTCCTGCCGCTGAAGCGTTTGGCTTGCGGCAAGATGCCAATCTCAAACGTGTGCCGCGTGAGCGCTTTGCCAAAGATATTGAAATTGTTCCTGGTTTAGTGGTGTCTTTTGCTGCAGCGGAAGGCGGGGAGTTGCCCGGCGTGGTGCATCGTTTGATGGGTGATATGATAGAAGTGGATTTCAATCATCCGTTGGCGGGGCGTGATATTGTGTTTGATGTTGAGATAGTTGGTGTAGAAAATGCGAATCAAACTGGCTAATCCACGCGGTTTTTGTGCGGGTGTTGATCGCGCTATTGAAATTGTCAGCCGTGCACTGGATGTATTCGGCGCGCCGATTTACGTGCGCCACGAAGTTGTGCATAACCGTTTCGTTGTGGATGGGCTGCGCAATCGTGGTGCGGTTTTCGTGGATGAACTGGATGATGTGCCGGATAACTCTATTGTGATTTTCAGTGCGCATGGTGTGTCACGCGAAGTGCAGAACGAAGCAAAGCGTCGCGATCTGAAAGTGTTCGATGCTACTTGCCCACTGGTCACGAAAGTGCATATTGAAGTGCTGCGTTATGGACGGGAAGGTATTGATTGCATTCTGATCGGCCATGCAGGCCATCCCGAAGTGGAAGGCACTATGGGTCAGTACGACAATAGCCACGGCGGTGTGATTCATCTGGTTGAAAACGAAGCAGATGTAGAGGCCCTTTCGATCCGTGATCCGCAAAAAGTAGCTTTTGTTACCCAGACAACCTTGTCGATGGATGATACCCGTAAGGTCATTGATGCTCTCAGGGCGCGCTTTCCTGCCATACGTGGGCCCAGGACGGACGATATATGCTACGCCACCCAGAACCGTCAGGATGCCGTCAAGCAGTTGGCGCTGGAGTGTGAACTGGTGTTGGTGGTAGGTTCTCCCAACAGCTCCAACTCCAATCGATTGTGTGAGCTGGCCGAACGTATCGGAACAGAGAGCTACCTGATTGATGCTGCAGGCGATATCAATCCCGCGTGGCTGACAGGCAAAAAAGCGATAGGTATCACTGCTGGTGCTTCCGCGCCGGAGAATCTGGTGCTGGATGTGGTCAAGCGCTTGCAGCAACTGGGTGCCGAAGCGCCAGTCGAGTTGGACGGCACGGTAGAGACGGTGCATTTCTCCATGCCCAAAGAGTTGCGTTAATTTACCGTTCAGAGAAAAATGTGAACTGTATCAATAGCCTTGGCCGCTGAGTGGCGTGCTGCCACCGTTTGTCTGGTATGGATTGCGATGGACTCTTGCCCCAGCTAACTTGAACACTAAGCAGAACTGGGGAATTTCCGTGAAAACGAATTTTACAGACAGGCAGTCCGGCGCAGTAAACGCAACCCATGCGGATTGGCGTCATGGTATGCGGGGTTTTTCCCTGATTGAGCTGATCACCACAGTAAGCATATTGTCCATTATGTTGGCGATAGCTGTTCCTTCCTTCTCGAAAATGATATCAGACAACCGCATGCTGGCTGGCGCTAACAGTCTGGCTGCGGGCATCACGTTTGCGAAATCACAAGCAGTTAAATTGGCTCGGCCGGTGACCATATGTCCATCCACTGATGGGACAGGTTGTAATGGCACATTGTTTGATCAGGGTTGGGTGGTTGTGGTAGACACAATATCCGATGTGGCAACCGCTCCTGCGCTGGATACGACACTCGCCAGTATCCCGGGCGGCATACTGATGACCAGCGGGAAAATGGAAAATTCAGCGGTGACCAAAACCAATCAGGCCTGGGTTCGCTTTTTACCTCGTGGAACGGCGACAGAAGTATCAACCATCACGGTTAAACCCTCTGGCACTTGCAATACAAGTTATTCGTGGCAGCAAGTTGATGTTGGTATTGCTGGCCGTGTTTCAATTACCAAGAAACCTTGTTGAGGAGCGGTGAATATGAAAAAGCCCTCAGTGTTACCCCTGCATTGTGTTGCTTCTGGTCATATTGGCTTTCGTGGTAATGGCGCAAAGCAGCGTGGCGTTGCCATTCTGGAAGTGATTATTGCTTTTTTTGTATTGGCGATTGGTTTGTTGGGACTGGCTGCTTTGCAGGTGAAATCTGTGCAGTTTAATCAAGGCTCTTACCAGCGTTCGCAAGCTACAGTCGCAGCGTACGACATGATGGATCGTATGCGCTTGAATCGCCTGGCCGCTAGCGGTGGCGCTTACAACATGGCCTGGACAAGCGCCGGGGCAGGAACAGGCACCGTGCCAAAGGATGACAAGACGGCCTGGGTGGCTCGTATCACAAGCAGCTTGC